>NZ_DAOUCJ010000059.1 GCF_034432235.1 Thermoflexus sp.
TCGGGAGCCGAGGGCGTCGATCGGCCCTGAAAGGTTGCTGTCTGGAATTATAGCATCCTTACAGGAGGTGAAGGGAGAAGGTGGGGGGGACACCCCCCGCAGGGGGCTTTTGCCCCCTGCATCCCCCGATCTCTTGGAACATTGAAAAGCCCCGTGAGCGGGGCAGGGAAGGGACGGGAGCAAAAAAGCCCGCTGACCCAAGAAGGCGGATCGTTACGGGGCCCGCCCTCCGGAGGGCTCCGCTGCATAAGCCCTGGGCCTGTCAAACCCACCCCCATGCTGTTTCGGGAAGATATAGAACCATCTTCGTTATAATATAAAATTATTTCCGCCTTATAATGTCATTATTTACCAAATAATTAGGTTTATAATTGCCAATTTTGCGCACTTATTAATTTGATTTGATGAACAGATGCGGGTTGTCATTGGGATGGATCGCCGAAGTAGAATGTAGAAAAACGCGGTCTCATCTCCTGCGGCCTTCGGGCTGTGGGAGGGAAAAGCGGGTCATTTGCTTAGAGGATCCGGTTGGTCCCGATCCGGAATCCATCCGCTATCCTGGGAGGCCTGGATGTATCCAGAAAGTGAGATCCTGTTCCCACCGCGCTGTATCCCTTTGCTGGCGGAGGCCCGGGGGAAGGCCTGGAAGGCGCTGGTGCGCCGGGTGGCCCGGTTGCCGGAGGATCACCCGGACACCCTGGCGCTGTCCTTAACAGTGATCCGGCTGGCGGGATGTCTGACCTGTGATATGGACAGCTATCGGGCTTCCCTGGGTTGCGCTGCGTGTTCCCAGCGCGCAGTGGCCGGTTTCAAGGGCACCGATGAGCAATTGATCCGCCGTTTTGAGGAGGCCCGGGAGGAGATCGAGGCCTATTTGAACCAGGGAACGCCTCTCCCCGCCAGGCGGAAGGCGATTTCCCGAAAGGCCCGGGCCAAGGCCTCCTCGAAGGCGGCCCGATCGTCTGGAACCTCCAGGAAGCGATAGACGCGATTGCCTTTCGCCTCCACCTGAGGGCCTCCTCCCGGGCTCATCGTAGAGAGAGGCGATTCGGCTTTTCAGATGCGGATGTCCTGGAGTTTCCTGCCGGCGCGCCGCCAGTTCCTGCCGGAGGGAATCCCCGGATGCCTCGACGCCGGTTCATCCTCTCCTGGATCCTTCTGCTCCTGATTCCCTGGGGAGCCCCCTGGGCTTTCTCGGCGGGCATGGCCTGGGCCTATGAGGTGACCGGGGAGGAAAACCCGCTGGCCCGTCTGCGTGGGGTTCTCCATTACCTCACGAACCCCCTGCGTCCGGCGCTGCAGCTGGCCTCCGATGGATCCATTCCCTACACGGATGATCCCCCGTTTGGGGTGAACACTTTCCTGGAGCAGGAAGTGGAGCCGGAGAAGCGGGAGCGGACCGTGCGCATGATCGCCGAGGCCGGCTTCCGCTGGATCCGCCAGGAGTTCCCGTGGGCGGACATCGAGATCCATCGGAAGGGGGATTTCGAGGACCGCCGGCATATCCCCTATCGGTCGGCCTGGGAGAAATACGATCACATTGTGGATCTGGCGGGGCGCTATGGCCTGCGCCTGATCGTGCGGCTCACCAGCCCGCCGGCCTGGTCGCGCCACGATGGGGAAGCCCGGGGCGCTTTCGCCCCTCCGGACAACCCCGAGGATTTCGCCGATTTCGCCGAGGTGGTGGCCCGGCGCTATCGCGGGCGGGTGTTCCACTATCAGATCTGGAACGAGCCCAACATCGCCCCTGAGTGGGGATCCTGCCCGACGTGCGCCGTGGATCCGGAAGCGTATACCGATTTGCTCTGTCGGGCCTATCGACGGCTGAAGGCGGTGGATCCTCGCATCGTGGTCATCGCGGGGGCGCTGGCGCCCACCCTCTCCCTGAACCCCTATCCGCCCAATGGGATCAACGATGTGGTCTTCCTGGAGCGGATGTATCGGGCGGGGGCGGGAGCCTGCTTCGATGCCCTCTCCGTCCAGGGATACGGCCTCTGGTCCGGCCCCACCGATCGCCGTCTCCGGCCCTATGTCATCAACATCAACCGGGCCCTCTACATCCGGGATGTCATGGTGCGCCATGGGGACGCCCACAAGCCGATCTACATCGCGGAGATGGGCTGGAACGCGGTGCCGGACGAGGTGGGAGACAAGCGCTTCGGCCAGGTGACGGAGGAGCAGAAGGCGCGCTACCTGGTCGAAGCCTTCGAGCGGATCCGGCGGGAGTGGCCGTGGGTGGCGGTGGCCAACGTGTGGTTTTTCAAGCGGGCCTCCGATCGGGAGCGGAACCAATCGTTCTACTATTTCAGCATCGTGGAGCCGGACTTCACCCCTCTTCCGGCTTATGAGGCCCTGAAAGCCTATCTCCGCCAGCCTCCCCGGATGGATCCGGGGGCGCACACCGCGGCCCACTGGGCGCTGCGCTGGGAAGGCCCGTGGTCCGAGAGCGGGGAAGGGGTTCGCCGGGGCCTTCCGGGAGCCCGGGTCGGGTGGACCTTCTATGGGGGCCGGTTGCGTCTGGAGGGGACCAGCGAGGCGGGGGGCCGCCTGCGGGTGGAGATCGACGGCGGCCCGCCCCGTTTCTTTGCCCTGAACGCCGGGAGCTGGTCGGTGGAGCTTCCTCTGGCGGTCGGGGTGCACGCCGCCCGGGTGACCGTAGAGGCTGGCCCGGTGGCCCTCGCGCGCATCCGCGTGGGGCGGGGCGGAGAAACGCTGCCGCCGGCCCTCGGCCTGGGATGGCTCGCTCTGGTGATCGGATGGGCCCTCCGCCGGAACGCCCGCTCCCGTCTTCAGGATCGCATGTGACACGCCACGAAGGGGCCGGCCTCCCCTTCTTTCAGCGCGGGCTTCTGCCGCATGCAGATCTCCTGGGCAATGGGACACCGGCTGGCGTATAGGCAGCCGTCGTGAAGATTCCCCAAGGCCAGAGCGCGCATAAAACCCCCTCTCTGATCTCCGATCCCCTGAGCTAAGAAAGGGACTCTCTTGACAGGCGAACACGATATCCATATAATTAGGCTAAATTTTCGCACACGTGTGCACCCCCATGCGCGTGACGATCAAGGACATCGCCCGGGCGGCGGGGGTGAGCCATACCACGGTCTCCCGGGCGTTGCGGGATAGCGAGGAGATCCACCCGGAGACCCGGGCGCGGATCCGGGCCATCGCCGAGGCCCTGGGGTATCGGCCGAACCCGGTGGCCCGGGCCCTCCAGGGCCGTCGCACCCAGACGCTGGGCGTGGTGGTCACCCGCCTCAGTGACCCCTTCCACACGGAGGTGGTCCAGGGGATCGAGATGGTCGCCCAGGCCCGTGGCTATGGGATCCTCCTCAGCCTGTCCCACGAGGATCCGGAGAAGGAGCGCGCTATCGTGGAGCTCCTGGCCGCCAAACAGGTGGACGGCATCATTGTGGCCGCTTCCCGCCTCGGAAGCCGTTACCTCCCTATGCTGGAAGCCCTGCAGATCCCCATCGTGCTGATCAACAGCCACCAGACGGGGCCGTATGTCTATTCGGTGGCTACGGATAACGTGCACGGTGGATATCTGGCCGCCCGTTATCTGATCGGCCTGGGCCATCGGGCCATCGCCTACATCGGCAGCCGTCGGGGCGGGCGCAGCAACCAGGACCGCTACCGCGGCCACCGGCAGGCGTTGCGGGAGGCGGGGCTGCCCCTTCGCCCGGAGTGGGTGGTGAAGGGAGACGGTCGGGTGGAGGGCGGCGAGGCGGCCATGCGCCGGCTGCTGGAGGCCGATCCCCGGCCCACGGCGGTGTTCTGTTACAACGACCTCACGGCCATCGGCGCGCTGAAGGCCGCCTTGCGCGCTGGCCTGCGGGTTCCCCACGATCTCTCCATCATCGGCTTCGATGGGCTGGAGGAAGGAACGTATGTGACCCCGATGCTGACCACCGTGGCCCAGCCCCGGCGACAGCTGGGCCGGCTGGCCGCAGAGATGCTCCTCGAGATCCTGGAGGGCCGCCCCTCCCCGAAGCATATCCTGCTTCAGGGGACGCTGATCGAGCGGGAGTCCTGCGGGCCGCCGCGTGAGGCGGGGCCCTGAATCCAGAAGATGGAGAGAAACTCTGTGTAAGGGAGGTCGCCATGAAACGCGCGATCGGTTCCGCCCTGTCGTGGATGGCTGTTGTGGTCCTCCTGGTCGCCGCGTGTGCGCCGGCGGCCACGCCGACGCCTACCCCCACCGCCGCCCCGCCGCCCACGCCGGCTCCCAGCCCCACCCCTGCGCCTTCCCCCACGCCCGCCCCCGTGGAGATCTCCATCACCTGCCGCTGTGTCAAAGGTGGGGTGAACGCCAATCTCGTGAAGTGGCTCACCGAAACGGTGATCCCCGCTTTCGAGCAGCGGATGGCCGCCCAGGGGACCCCGGTGAAGGTCCGGCTGGTGGAGTTCGGGGGCAGCGATGAGGAGCTGAAGGCGCAATACGCTCTGGACCTCAAGGCCGGCAAGGGGCACGATGTGATGGCCTTCGACGGCTTCTGGACGGCGGAGTTCGTCGCTGGCGGCCTGATCAAGCCGCTGGATGAGATCGCCGGCCCTGAGGTCAACCAGTGGGAGGGCTGGTCCCATATCCCGCAAACGGTGCAGGCCCTGTTGATGTATCAGGGCAAGCGCTACGGCATCCCCACCGGCACCGACGTCCGGGTGATCTGGTATCGCAAGGATCTCTTCAAGCAGGCCGGCCTGCCGGAGAACTGGCAGCCGACCTCCTGGGAGGACATCTTCGCGGCCGCCCGGCAGATCAAGAAGGCCCTCCCCGGTGTGACCCCCATGCAGGTCAACGCCGGCACTGCGATGGGCGAGGCGACCACCATGCAGGGCTTTTACCCCGTGCTGCTCTCCGCTGGCTCCTTCATCTATGATTGGGACAAAAACAAGTGGATCGTGCGCAGCCCGGCGATGCTGGACGCCCTGAATTTCTACAAGCGGGTCTACCTCGATGAGAAGCTGGGCGACCAGCGCCTCCAGCTGATCAAGGAGGGTCGCAACCAGTCCTTCGCCCTGTTCCGGGATGGCAAGATCGCCATGCTGTGGGAGGGCGATTTCTTCTGGCGCTCGGTGCTCAACCCGGCCGCCAAGTCTGAATGGGCGATCCCCAACCGGGACGAGGTGGTGGGCTGGGCGAAGATCCCCGCGAAGGAGCCCGGCAAGGGTTACCGGGGGCAGGACTTCGTGACCATCTCCGGCGGCACTGGCTTCATCCTCAACCCCAACACCAAGCATCCGAAGGAGGCCTGGGCCTTCCTGTCGTTTATGTTCAGTAAGGAGATGTTGATGGAGTTCCAGAAGATCGAGCCGCGGATCCGGGCCCGGGACGACGTGCCGGTGACGGGCGACCCAGTGATGACGGAGCTGGCGAAGCTGCTGCCGCTGACCACGGTGCGCCCCATGCTCCCGGTCTACCCGAAGGTCTCCCAGGCGGCGCAGCTGGCCACCGAGCGCGTGGTCTCCGGCGAGATGACCCCTGAGCGGGCGATGGACGCTTACGCCCGTGAGGTGACCGACCTGGTGGGCCCGGACAACGTGCTGGATCTGATGCCGCGGTGAGGATATCTGATCCGCGTGGGGCCGGTGGGAGGGGTGTCTGGAGCGGGGCGCCCCGGGCGCCCCGCTCCCCTTCGCTGGATTTCCCGGATGGAGGTGATGGGTGACCCCGCGCCGTCCGATCCTCTCGATGCAGGTTGGGGTGCTGTTCCTGCTTCCCGCCATGTTCTTTGTGGCGGTTTTCCTCGTATTCCCCTCCTTCTGGGTGCTCTGGATCAGCCTCACCAACCAGACCCTGACCGGCGAGGCCGCGCTGCGGCCCCAGTTCGTCGGCCTGGCGAATTTCCAGGCCCTCTTCGATTTTGAGAACTGGATGGTCCGGGGCTATTTCGGCAACGCCCTGCGCAACAGCGTGCTCTTCGTCATCGGCTCCGGCCTGATCGGCCAGGCGGGGCTGGGGCTGGCCATCGCCTGGGCTTTTTATCGCCGGCGGGGGCTGTTGCGGGAGCTGGTGTATACCCTGGCGATCCTCGCCTGGATCATCCCCGATGTGGTGGTCGCCTTCATGTGGGTCGCCTATCTGGATCGGGATCAGGGGACGCTGAACGCCGTCCTCTCGGCGCTGGGCCTGGGGCGGGTCGACTGGCTGATCGAGCGGCCGTTGCTTTCGATCATCATTTTCAACACATGGCGGGGGACGGCCTTTTCGATGCTGTTGTTTTCTTCGGCGCTGGCCACATTGCCGCCTTCTTACCTGGAGGCGGCTGCAGTGGCGGGCGCCCGTCCATGGCAGGCCTTTCGGGACATCATCCTGCCCTCCATCCGCAGCCACATCCTCACCGATCTGGTGCTGATCACCCTCTGGACGTTCAATACGTTTACGCCCTATCTGATCACCGCCGGCGGCCCGACGTTCCGCTCGGAGGTGGTTTCGATCTACACCTTCCGCATCGCCTTCCAGAATTTCGAGTTCGGCCGGGGGGCGGCCGTGGCGGTGGTGATGATGATGATCAACCTGGCCCTCGCCCTGGTCTATCTCTCCACGCTGCGCCGGGAGGCCCGCGCCCGATGAAGACGGTCCGCAGTGTGCTCTCGCGCATCGGGTTTTCGCTGTTCGCCGCGCTGGTGGGGGCTTTCTTCGCCCTGCCCATGCTCTGGCTGCTGCTGGCCCCCTTCAACGCCCGGGGGACGCTGGCGGTGGAGCTGCCGCGCCCGTTCACCCTGGCGAACTTTGAAGCTGTCTTCGCCAACACCTTCGCGATGCGCGCGCTGCTCAACAGCATGCTCCTCGCCGGAGGAACCATGCTCACCGTCACCCTCACCGCGACCCTGGCCGCTTACGCCCTCTCCCGCGCGGAGGTGCCCTATTATGATCTGCTGACCTACGGGCTGATCCTGTTCTCTTCGGTGGTCACCGGAACGGCGGCCATGGTCCCCATCTTTCTTCTGGCCAACGCCCTGGGGCTGGTGGACACCTATATGGGGGTGATCCTGGCGTTCACGGGGGGGCTGTTGCCCACAGCCATCTTCATCCTGCGGGACTTCGTGGAGGGCCTTCCGCGTTCTTATGAGGAATCGGCGATGGTGTGCGGGGCGACGCCGTGGCAGATGGTGCGGGATGTGGTGATGCCGCTGTTGCGGCCGGGGATGATGGTGGTGGGGATCTGGGCCTTCGTGCAGGTGTGGGGGGCGTTCCTCATCCCCTTTGTGCTGTTGCGGACCCCGGAGCGCATGCCTGCGGCGATCGCGATTTATTCATTCTACACCGAGGCCGGCACGCCCATCCTCACCCTCACCTCGGCCTACGCGCTGCTCTACGCTCTGCCGGTGCTGGGCCTGTATCTCTTTGTGAACGCCCGCTACGGGTTCCGGTTCTTCGGCGGGATCAAACGGTGAGGAGCCGATCGAATGGAACCGCTGCGCGCTCCCATGGGGCAAAGCGAAGCGGGGCAGGCAAACCGGTAGCATCCGATGTTGGAGGTGCCGGACGCAGATTTTTGAGGAGGCAAGGCCTGCGATGGCGCGGATCCGGCTGGAAGGCGTGACGAAGGTTTTCGGGACAGTGGTGGCGGTGGACGATCTGACGCTGACGATCGAGGATGGGGAGTTCTTCGCCCTGCTGGGGCCTTCCGGGTGCGGGAAGACCACCACGCTGCGCATGGTGGCGGGTCTGGAGCGTCCCACCCGCGGGCGGATCTTCATCGGCGAGCGCGATGTGACGGATCTCCCCCCGCAGTCCCGGGATATCGCGATGGTCTTTCAGGATTACGCCCTTTACCCGCACATGACGATCCTGGAGAACATCGGTTACCCGCTCAAAGTGCGCCGTTACGCCAGGTCCGAAATCCAACGCCGGGTCCGGGAGGTGGCGGAGGTGCTGCAGATCGCGGACCTCCTGGATCGGCGGCCGGGGCAATTGTCGGGCGGGCAGCAGCAGCGGGCTGCCGTCGCCCGGGCCCTGGTCTATCCGCCGCAGGCCTTCCTCTTCGATGAGCCGCTGAGCAACCTGGACGCCAAGCTCCGTCTCGAGGCGCGGAGCTTCCTCAAGCATCTCCAGAAGTCCCTGGGCATCACCACGATCTACGTGACCCATGATCAGGCGGAAGCGATGGCGCTGGCCGATCGCATCGGGGTGATGGATCGAGGGCGCCTGCTGCAGGTGGGAACGCCGATCGAGATCTACCGGCGGCCTCGCAACACCTTCGTGGCGACCTTCATCGGCAGCCCGCCGATGAATCTGCTCCGCTGCCGCTTCCAGCGGGCGGAGGCGGTGCTGATCCTGGGGGATGGGCAGGCGCTCGCCCTGGGAGAGCGGGCGGAGGCCGTGCGGGAGGTTTTCCGGGATGGGGAGACGCTCTGGCTGGGCGTTCGGCCTGAACATCTCTCCCTGGCGGAAGGGCCCGGGCCGACCCATCTCGCCGCCCGGGTTTACGCCGTGGAGCCCCTGGGGGTGGAAACGCTGGTCACGGTCCAGGCAGATGCCCAGCGGATCGCCATGCGCCTGGCTGCGGAGGAACCGCCGGTGCTGCAGGAGCAGGTCTGGGTGCATGTGCCCATAGCCCGGGCCCTCTTTTTCCGGGAGAGCGGGGAGCTGGCGTTGTGAGGGTCGACGGAATACTCCGCTGCGAGGGAAGCGCCGATGAGGACGTTGCTGCACTGGGAGGGCCAGTTCACGCCAGCCGATAAGGCGGCCTCGGATTATGTGCTGCTCCCCTTTGAGGTTCCGCCCGGAGTCGCCCGCCTGGAGGTCCGCTATGTCTTCGAGGGCCAGGGCCGGCCGGACAGCCCGAATGTGATCGACATGGGCCTGTTCGATCCGCGGGGGGCGGATTTCCTTCGGGCGGAGGGCTTCCGGGGATGGAGCGGAAGCGCGCGCAGCGAGGCGATCCTGACCCCCCGCTCGGCCACGCCGGGCTACCTGCCCGGGCCGCTCTTTCCGGGCCGCTGGCATGTGATCCTGGGGCTTTACCGGATCGCGCCGCAGGGGTGCGCCTGCCGCGTGATCGTGGAGGCCTCCGAGGAGGAGGGCGAGCTGCCCCATCCCCCTCCGCCGCATATCGGCGGATCGCCCTCCCCCACGGCGCCGGCCGGCGATGGGGAAGCCGGATGGCTGCGGGGGGATCTTCAGAGCCACAGCCACCACAGCGATGCCCCGGGTTCCCTGGAGGATCTGATCGAGTCGGCTCGCCGGCGCGGCCTGGACTTCCTGGCGGTGACGGAGCATAACACGGTCAGTCATCTTCCGTATCTTCAAGCCTGGAGCAGGCCGGATCTCCTCCTGATCCCGGGGGAGGAGGTGACCACCTATTACGGCCATATGAACGCGTGGGGGATCTCTCACTGGCTGGATTTCCGATGTCGGACCGCGGAGCAGCTGCGGGCGGTGATCGATGCCGCCCACGCGATGGGGGCGCTGGTCTCCATCAACCATCCCAAGACCGATGGACCGCCGTGGGAATATCCTACGGATCTCCCGGTGGATGCCGTGGAGGCGTGGCAGGGGCCGTGGCCCCTGCGGAACCGGGAATCCCTGGCGTTCTGGGATCGGCTGTTGCGAGCCGGGCACCGGGTGACGGCCGTGGGCGGCAGCGATAAGCATCAGGACCGGCCCGGCGAGGGGACGCCTTTCTATCAGGTCGGCCATCCCACCACATGGGTCTACGCCGCGGCGCGGACGGTCCCGGCGATCCTCGCCGCCATCCGTTCCGGCCGGGTGGTGATCACCGCCGATGTGGACGCGCCATGGCTGGAGCTCACGGCGGAGCGTCGGGATCGCCGCTGGATGGTGGGCGACGAGGCACCGCCCGGCCCGCTCCGGATCCGTTGCGTGGTGCGGGAGGGAAAGGGCCTGTATCTGCGGCTGCTCTCCCGGCTCGGCGAGCAGGCCTTCCTCGCCATCGACCGCTCGCCGTTTGAGTGGACGACGGAGCTGGACCTGAGGCCGCATGGCTATGTGCGGGCGGAGCTGCGAGGGGTCCGGCATTTTGAGGAGGAGACGCCGGACGATCTGCCGATGGTGGCGATGACCAATCCCATCTGGGGACCGGCAGGCTGGTTTGAGGAAGAGAAATGAGAAGGCTGGGGTGGCCGTCCTCATATAAGAAGGCTCTACCCACTGGAGGCGTTTATGGACCCTGAAGCCTTCATCGTCACTCATACCCACTGGGATCGCGAGTGGTATCGCCCCTTCCAGGCTTTCCGCTACCGTCTGGTGGACCTGCTGGAGCAGGTCCTGGAGACCATCGAACGCGATCCGGCGTTCGCGGGGTTCCTGCTCGATGGCCAGTCGGTGCTTCTGGAGGATGTGCTGGCCATCCGCCCGGATCTGGAGCCCCGGATTCGGAAGGCGGTAGAGGCGGGCCGGCTGTGGATCGGGCCGTGGTATATCCTGCCGGACGAGTTCCTGGTGAGCGGCGAGTCCCTCATCCGCAACCTGATGATCGGGATCCGGATCGCCCGCCGCCTCGGGGGATGGATGGCCGTCGGCTACACGCCGGACCCGTTCGGACATGTGGGGCAGCTGCCGCAGATCCTGCGGGGGTTCGGGATCGAGGCGGCGGTCTTCCAGCGGGGCCTCGACGATCAGCCGACGCTGCTCTGGTGGGAAGCCCCCGATGGCACCCGCGTTTTCACCGTGTATCTCCGGGACGGTTATGGGAACGCCGCCTGGATCCCCGAGGACGCGGAGGCCCTCGCCGTCTATCTGAAGGTTCAGGCGCTCTCCCTGGCGCCGCATACCCCCGTTCCCCTGGTTTTGTTGATGAACGGGACGGATCATCTCTTCCCGCATCCCCAATTGAGCCGCTGGCTCCATGCCGCTCAGGAGAATCTCCCGGACCTGCGCCTGCGTCACGCCTCCCTGGAGGATTACATCAGGGCGGTGCGATCGGCCCTGGGCGGGAAGGCAGAGGACCTTCCGGTGGTCCGGGGGGAGCTGCGCTCCAGCAAACGCCATCCGGTCCTCCCCGGGGTTCTTTCCACCCGGATGTGGATCAAGCAGCGCAACGCTCTCGTTCAGGTCTGGCTGGAGCGCTATGCGGAGCCGCTGCTGGCCTTCGCTTATGGGATCTGCGGCCTGGACCGGCGTCCCTTCCTCCTGGAGGCATGGCGGCTTCTCCTCCAGAACCATTTCCACGATTCGATTTGTGGGACCGGCGTGGATGAGGCCCATGAAGACATGAAGCCGCGCTTCGATCACGCGGAGCAGATCGCCCGCCTCGTCAGTCAAGAGGCGATCCGTCGCCTTCTCCAGCCGGCGCGGGTGGGACCCCCATCCGGCTGGCTGGCCTCGGATCCGGCCTCGATGGACCAGACCCTCATGGTTTACAACCCCATCCCCGGCTTCGCCCGGGGTCCTGTGGAGATGATTCTCCCGGCGCTCCCGTCGGGTTTGACCTATCGCCTCCTCACCGAAGAAGGGGAGGAGATCCCCATGTTTGAGCTGGAGCGGGAAACGGGCGATCGCGACGAGTGGGTGGTGAACCCCGAGGGGTGGCCAGAGTTCCTGAACCGGCTGCTCTGGATCCATGTCGGTCGATACGCCGCGAAGCGCGTGTGGGTGGATCCGCCGGGACGGCGGATCTGGGCGGAGTGGGCGGATGCTTCCGCGGATATGGATCATTCGATTATCTCCGCGGTTTTCGAGATCGGCCGCCGGCTCCAGGAAACACAGCCGGGGATCTCCGCGCCGTGGACGGTATCGGCGGTCATGGGAGGATCTTCCCGCTGGGTCTTCGAGGCCTCGCAGCTTCCCGGGGTGGGCTTTCAGCCGTATCGGCTGCAGATCGTGCCGGGCGAGCCGCGGCGGATCCCGCGGCAGGCGCGGGAGGAGCCGTTCATCGAAAACGAGTTCTTCCGGCTGGCTGTCCATCCGGAGGATGGGACGTTCGATCTGGAGGATCGGAGGACCGGCCGACGCTGGTCCGGCCTGAACCGGCTGGAGGATGAAGGGGATGCGGGGGATGTTTACAACCACGAGCCCCTCGAGGAGGATCAGCGGGTGGACCGGCCAGTGGAGCCGCCGCGGGCCCGGGCGTGGGAGGAAGGGCCGCTGGGACAGTGTCTGGAGGTGAAGCTTCGGTATGAGATCCCGGCCGGTCTGCGTCCGGATCGGAGGGGGCGGTCCGGGGAAAGGATCTCCCTGCCGGTTACCGTGCGGGCCTGGCTCCGGCCGGGGGTTCCCCGGGTGGATCTGGAGACGACCGTGGAGAACATGGCCACCGATCATCGGCTGCGCGCCGTCTTTCCCACCGGGATCCGGTCGGAGATCTGGGTCACGGAGAGCGCCTTCGACGGTGTGGTTCGCCCGGTGGGCCTGGCCATCGCGCCGGAGGAGACCTGGGTGGAGCAGCCGGTTCCCACCGCGCCCCAGCAGGCCTTCGCCTTCGTGGAGGATGCATCGGGAGGGTTCCTGGTGGTGAACCAGGGCCTTCCGGAGATCGAGGCGCGGAAGGATCCGGAGGGACGGGTGGAACTGGTCCTCACCCTGTTGCGGTGTGTGGGCTGGCTGTCGCGGGGGGATCTGCGCTCCCGGCGGGGCCATGCCGGGCCGCCGCTGCCCACGCCCTCCGCGCAGATGATCGGGCGATGGACCTTCCGTTACGGCCTGATTCCCTTCCTGGATCGCTGGGAGGCCATCCGGGAGGCCCAACGGTTCCTGGCGCCTCCCATGGCAGTGGCCGGGCCCGGCCAGCTCCGGGAACGGTCGTTCATCCAGGTGGAACCGGCGGCCTTCGTCCTGACGGCCGTGAAGGCCCCTGAGGAGGGAGAGGGGTTGATCGTGCGCGGCTACAACGCCTCGGAGCAGCCTCTGGAGGTCCGCTTCACCCTCTGGCGTTCGATCCGGGAAGCCTGGCGGGCCGATTTGATGGAAACCTCTCGGGAACCGCTCCGGCCGGATGGCTCCTGTCTCCGGGTTTCGGTGCGGCCGAAGGAGATCCTCACCGTGCGCTTCTTTGTGTAGGGCAGGCGGTTGTTCCCCTCGCGCCGCTTGTGGCGCGGGGCTATCCCGTTGTTCCAGCTCCAGCCAACCGTGTAAGCCTGGGGTTTTATGGCCGATGAAACTTCTGCCGGTGGCGCCACGCAAAGGAGCTGAGCACCCGCATATAATTCGCCCGCTCGTAAGCGGCGGGATTCGCGACCCGCTGGCGACTCATGCTCCCCTGCATCTGCGCGATCGAAACATACTCGTGTTCTTCCATCCAGCGGCGGATATCCTCCAGGAGCTGCTGCACATACTTGGGGCCGTGACGCAGCAGGGCGGAGGCCATGGTCACCGCTTTCGCCCCCACCATCATCGCCTTCAGCACATCCTCGGCCGTGTGGACGCCGCCGGTGATCGCCAGGTCCAGTCGCACCTGAGGATACAGGATGGCCACCCAGCGCAGGCGCTCGCGGAGCTCATGGGAGGTGCTGAGCACCAGGTTGGGGACCACTTCCAGTGTCTCCAGGTCGATATCCGGCTGATAGAACCGGTTGAACAGCACCAGCGCTGCCGCCCCGGCCTCTTCGAACCGTTTCGCCATGTAGGGCAGGGAGCTGAAATAGGGGCTCAGCTTTAAGGCCACCGGGATGCGCACCGAGGCGACCACATCCCGCACCAGCTGGAGGTAGTTTTCCTCTACAGTCTGGCCGGTTTCCTCCGGGGAAGTGGGCAGGTAATAGAGGTTAAGCTCCAGGGCGTCTACCCCTGCTTCCTCCATCAGACGGGCGTATCGGATCCATCCCCCGGTGGTGACGCCGTTGAGGCTGGCGATGATCGGGATGGAGAGGGCTGCCTTCGCCCGACGGATGTGCTCCAGATAGCCCTGGGGCCCCATATGGTAATCCTGCAGGTCCGGGAAATAGCGCAGGGCCTCGGCGAAACTCTCCTCGCCGTAGGAGAGCCCATCATCCAGCATCTCGCTCTCCCGGGCGATCTGCTCCTCAAAGAGCGAGGGCAGCACCACAGCGGCGATCCCGGCCTCCTCCAGCCGGCGGAGCGTGTCGAGATCCTCGGTCAGAGGCGAGGAAGAGGCGATGAGGGGGTTCTTCAGGTGCATGCCCAGATAGCGGGTGGAGAGATCAACCATTGGAGGTCCTCCCGATCCAGCGATTTCCATGGGAGGCCGGGCCAGCCGCCAGGGATGGCCGGCCCGGCCTCAAAGAATCCTGGAGCGCCTTGGGGCAGAAACATCGCTACCGGGGGGAAGGACCGCCCCCGTTGTGTCCATCGAGCTGCATCTGGGCCAGGGCTTCATAGATCCGCCAGCGGAAGCGGATGTCAGCTTCTGCCTCCTCCAGCAGCTCCTCGGCGATCTCCGGTCGGCTGTGGAGCAACATCGTGAAGCGGGTCTCGTTATACATATACTGGGACAGCGGGAGGCTCGGCGGCTTGGAGTCGATCTGGAGCGGATTGAGGCCCTCTCGCAGCCGCCGCGGGTCATAGCGGATCAGCGGCCAGTAGCCGGAGAGCACCGCCCGCTTCTGCTGCTCCATGCCGTAGCGCAGGTCGTAGCCATGGGCAATGCAGTGGCTGTAGGCGATGATCAGGGATGGCCCCTCATACGAGTCGGCCTCCAGGAAGGCCTTCAAGGTGTGGGTGTCGTTGGCCCCCATCGCCACACGGGCCACGTAGACGTTGCCGTAGCTCATGGCCATCAGGGCGAGATCCTTCTTGGGGCCGCGCTTGCCGCCCGCAGCGAACTTGGCCACCGCCCCCCGCGGGGTGGCCTTCGACATCTGGCCCCCGGTGTTGGAGTAGACCTCGGTGTCCAGGACCAGGATGTTCACGTCGTAGCCCGAGGCCAGCACGTGGTCCAGGCCGCCGTAGCCGATATCATAGGCCCAGCCGTCGCCTCCGATGATCCACACGCTCTTGCGCACCAGGGCGTCCGCCACGGCGAGCAGATCACGGACCTCAGGGGAGTCGGGCAGTTGCCGCAGGCGGGCTTTCAGCCATCCCACCCGCTCCCGCTGCGCCCGGATCCCCTCCTCTGTGGATTGATCGGCGTTCAGCAGTTCCTCCACCAGGGCCTCGCCGATCTGGGCGCTGAGCCGCTTGAGAAGCTCCTGCGCGTATTCCCGTTGCTTATCTAGGCTCAAACGCATCCCCAGGCCGAACTCCGCGTTGTCCTCAAACAGGGAGTTGGACCATGCCGGCCCGCGCCCTTCCCGGTTGTAGGTCCACGGGGTGGTGGGGAGGTTGCCCCCATAGATGGAGGAACATCCGGTGGCATTGGCGATCACCAGGCGGTCGCCGAACAGACGGGTGAGCAGCGAGAGGTAGGGCGTCTCCCCGCAACCGGCGCAGGCGCCTGAGAACTCGAACAGGGGCTCCAGCAGCTGCACATCCTTCACCTGGCTGATGTTGACCCGCAGCCGATCCACCTCGGGGAGCTGGAGGAAGAACTCCCAGTTCCGGCGCTCAGCCTCCCGCCGCGGGGCCTGAGGCCGCATGTTGATGGCCTTGCGGCTCACATCCGACTTGTCCTTGGCCGGGCAGACCTCCACACACAGGGCGCAGCCGGTGCAATCCTCCGGGGACACCTGGATGGTGTAGGCCATATCCTTGAACTCTCGCCAGCGGGCCGGAGCGTGCTTGAAGGTAGGGGGGGCGTCCGCGAGCAGGGCCGGATCGTAGACCTTGGCCCGGATCACCGAGTGGGGGCAGACCATCACGCATTTGCCGCACTGGATGCACAGATCGGGCTCCCAAACCGGGATCTCCTGGGCGATGTTGCGCTTCTCCCACTTGCTGGTCCCGCTGGGCCACGTGCCGTCCGGCGGGAAGGCGCTCACCGGCAGCAGATCCCCCTCGCCGGCGATCAGGCGGGCGGTCACCCGCTGCACGAACTCCGGCGCCTCGGGCGGCACCGGCGGGCGGCGGTCGAAGGAACTGGTCACCCGACCGGGGACCTTCACCTCATGGAGGTGCTGCAGGGCGGCGTCCACCGCGGCGAAGTTCTTTTCGACGATGGCCTCGCCCCGCTTGCCGTAGGTCTTGACGATGGCCTCCTTGATCTTCGCCACCGCCTGCTCCAGGGGCAGGATCCGGGTCAGGGCGAAGAAGCAGGTCTGCAGGATGGTGTTGATGCGCGGCCCCAGCCCGTGCTCCCGCGCGATCCGGTAGGCGTCCACCACGTAGAAGCGGAGATTCTTCTCGATGATCGCCTGCTGGACCGAGCGGGGGAGGTGATCCCAGACCTCCTCCGGCCCGTAGGGACTGTTGAGCAGGAAGATCGCGCCGGGCTCAGCGACCTGGAGCACATCCATGCGCTCCAGGAAGCCGAACTGATGGCAGGCCACGAAGTTGGCGCGGCGGATCAGGTAAGCGGAGCGGATAGGCCGCGGGCCGAAGCGGAGGTGCGAGACTGTCACCGAGCCGGACTTCTTGGAGTCATACACAAAGTAGCCCTGGGCGTAATAGTCGGTCTCGTCCCCGATGATCTTGATGGAGTTCTTGTTGGCGCTCACCGTGCCGTCGGCCCCCAGGCCGTAGAAGACCGCCCGCACGGTCTCTGGATCCTCCGTGGAGAAGGAGGGGTCGAACTCCAGGCTCGTGTGGGTTACATCGTCGCAGATCCCCACCGTGAAGTGGTTCTTCGGACGCTCCTTCGCCAGCTCGTCGAAGACGGCCTTGACCATGGCGGGGGTGAACTCCTTGGAGGAAAGCCCGTATCGCCCACCGATGATCCGTGGCATCTGGCGGAACGGCGCCATCCCCGAGGCCATGGCCTCCGCCACCGCGGCCACCACGTCCAGGTAGAGGGGCTCCCCGGCGCTGCCCGGCTCCTTCGTCCGATCCAGCACGGCGATGGCCTTCGCCGTGGGCGGCATGGCCTGGATGAAGTGCTCGACCGAGAAGGGCCGGTAGAGGCGCACTTTGATGATCCCCACCCGCTCGCCCCGGGCGTTGAGATATTCCACCGTCTCATGCGCCACCTCCGCCCCCGAGCCCATCAGCACGATCACCCGCTCGGCCTCGGGATCCCCCACGTAGTCGAAGAGATGATAATGGCGCCCGACCAGACGGGCGAGGCGATCCATCGCGTTCTGGACGATGGTGGGGCAGGCCCGGTAGTAAGGGTTGACGGCTTCCCGGGCCTGGAAATACGTGTCGGGATTGTGCGCCGTG
Source organism: Thermoflexus sp. (assembly GCF_034432235.1). Classification (NCBI taxonomy): domain Bacteria; kingdom Bacillati; phylum Chloroflexota; class Thermoflexia; order Thermoflexales; family Thermoflexaceae; genus Thermoflexus; species Thermoflexus sp. The sequence continues at coordinate 17,114 of NZ_DAOUCJ010000059.1, forward strand.
CCCCGGATAAAGGGATGATCCGGGGAGAGCGCGCGGGCCCGATGGGCATAGATCCATTCCTCATCGATCATCGCCCGCAGATCCTCCGGGGTGAGCAGCTCGATCTTGTTGATCTCATGGGAGGTGCGGAAGCCGTCGAAGAAGTGCAGGAAAGGGACGCGCGACTCCAGAGTCGCTGCGTGGGCGATCAGCGCCAGATCCTGGGCCTCCTGGACGGAGCCGGAGGCCAGGATAGCGAAGCCGGTCTGGCGGGCGGCCATCACGTCGCTGTGATCGCCGAAGATGGAGAGCGCATGGGTGGCGATGGTGCGGGCGGCCACGTGGATCACCAGGGGGGTCAGCTCCCCGGCGATCTTATACATATTGGGGATCATCAGGAGCAGGCCCTGGGAGGCCGTGAAGGTGGTGGCCAGGGCGCCAGTCTGGATCGCGCCGTGAATGGCCCCGGCGGCCCCGCCCTCGCTCTGCATCTCGATCACCTTCGGCACTGTCCCCCACAGGTTGGGACGTCCTTTCGCGGCCCATTCATCCGCCAGTTCCCCCATGGGGGATGAGGGGGTGATGGGATAGATCGCAATGACCTCGCTGAGCTGATAGGCCACGTTTGCCACGGCCTCGTTTCCGTCCACCGTGACCATCGGGCGAGCCATGAGCAAACCTCCCGCACATTGCAAGTTGCGGAGGCCTGAGGGCCCAGAAGGGGCGTTCGGATCGACTTTCTTACACTATAATCTGAACCTGAGCAGGCGACGGGTGTCGATCTTCAGGAATTCGGGGTGCTTTCGCTCATATCGTGGGCGTCCGGGGCTTTCCCGTTGGAAGGTTGCGTGATGGGGCTCGTCGTCAGACCAGGATGGGCGGAGTTCCCTGGATGGGTCCCTGGGGGCCTCCCATGTCGGTGGGGGCGGCGTTATGATAAAGGCGTGGCTGGACGTTCCCCTGGAGCCTCCGATGATGCGAACAGAAGTATTCCGATGGGTTCTTCTCACGCTGGTCCTGAGCGGGATGTGCGGGCACCGGGAGATGCCCGGCAGGATCCCCTCACCCGAGAGCCCGGCCGCCACACCGATGCGGAGGCCGTCCCCTTCTGGGGATGTCCGCGCGGAGGAGACTCTCCAGGCCCTCCAGCAGGTGGATCCTCCGGTGCGGGATCTTCGGGATCTGGCGGTGCGATATCTCGGTCTTCCCACCGATACGCCTGAGACAGCCTGCCGGCCGGAGCGGGATCTTCCTATCGGCGCCCGGCGATCCTTCCTCGTCTCTAACCCGGACACGAACGAAACTTTCACCGTCACCGCCGTCTTGCGGGCGAAAACCCCCCACCTCTACCTCTGGGTGGAGGAAGGGCGGACGGTGGATCCGGCGGACTTGCGGGCGGCGGCCGAAACTTTCGAGGGGAAGACTTACCCCACCGTCCGCGCGTTTTTCGGAAGTGAATGGACGCCCGGGGTGGATTGCGATCCCCATCTCTTTGTCCTCCACGCCGGCAGGCTGGGAAGCGTGGCCGGCTACTACGCCAGCAAGGATGAATTCCCCCGGGCGGTGCGGTCCGATTCCAACGAGGCGGAGATGTTCTACATCAACCTGGATGCCGTGCGCGTCCGGTCCGATTTCTACCATGGGGTGCTGGCCCACGAATTCCAGCACATGATCCACTGGCACCAGGATCGAAATGAGGAGACCTGGCTCAACGAGGGGGCTTCGGAGCTGGCGGCTTTCCTCACCGGCTTCGATGTGGGTGGCTTCGAAACGGCCTTCTTAGCCCGCCCGGACACCCAGCTGAACGCCTGGGGGACGCAGGAGGAGGGGAACGCCGAGCATTACGGCGCTGCTTTTCTCTTCCTCGAATATTTCCTGGAGCGTTTCGGGGAGGAAGCCACCCGGCGCCTGGTGGCCCATCCGGAGAACGGCTTGGCCGCGGTGGACGCCGTGCTGCGGGAGATCGGAGCCGAAGAGGATGCCGATACCCTCTTCCTGGAATGGGTCGCGGCGAACTTCCTGGATCACGCGGAGCCCCCTTCTGGACCGCGCTACCGGGCCTTGCGGCTTCCGGAGCCCCGCCTGGCCGCCCGGGTGCGCCGTCTTCCCGAGGAGATCCGGGACACGGTGTTCCCTTACGCCGCCGATTACATCGAGCTGCCGGCCGGGCAAAGCCTGGCCCTCGCCTTCCAGGGCTCCATCACTCTTCCTTTGATCGCCGCTTCTCCCTTCGAAGGGCAGCGTTTCTGGTACGCGGTGCGGGGAGATGACAGCAATCCCCGGCTGACCCGTCCGGTGGACCTGCGGGGGGTATCCCGGGCCACCCTGCGCTATCGGATCTGGTATGATCTGGAAAAGGATTGGGATTACGCTTACGTCAGCGTCTCCACCGACGGAGGACGCCGCTGGACGCTGCTGCAGGTGCCCTCCGGGACCAGCGCGAACCCGAATCACAACAACCTGGGGTGGGGCTACACGGGCGTGAGCGGCGGCGGGGAACAGCCCCGCTGGATCACCGAGACGGTGGATCTCACGCCCTACGCGGGGCGGGTGATTCACCTGCGCTTTGAGGTGGTCACCGACGACGCCGTCAACCGTCCCGGGGTGGCCCTCGATGCCATCGAGATCCCGGAGATCGGGTTCTGGGATGGAGCCGAAGGGGAGGCCGGGTGGGAGGCCGAGGGGTGGGCCCGGGTGTCCTCCCGGGTGCCGGTTCGCTTCGCCCTCCAGATCCTCCGCCTCCGGAAGGATGGGGAAGCGCAGGTGGAGCGATTGCCCTTGAGGGCGGATGGAAGCGGGGCATGGCTGATCGAAGCCGGGCCCGATCGGCGGGTGGTGCTGGCGATCGCGGCCTTGGCGCGGTTTACCACGGAGCCCGCCCCCTATACGGTGCGGGTGGCGCTCCCGGAGAGCGTAGGAGGGCGGCATTGAGTGGGGAACGGGAGGCAGAGGGGATGAGGTCGGCGTGGGAGGCCTGGCTGGAGCGGGTGCTGGAGGATGAAAGCTGGCGGAGCGGCTTGACCGATGATCAGGCGGAGCGCCTGCTCCGGTGGGCCCTCGCCCGGATCGGTTCCCATCCTGGAGAGACGGGGGAGGCCGTGCGTCAGGCTATGCGCCGGATCCGGCGCGCCGTTCAGGCTTCGGAAGAGGAGGCCAGAGCCTTGCTCGCCGAATGGGGGCTTCACGTGCCGCCAGGATGGAAGAGCTGGACGGTGGAGGATCGCCTGGTATGGGTGCTGGATGCGCTGGCCCCCTGGCAGCCGTAGCCCGTTCGCTGGAGCGTCCATCCCGAATCCCGGAGGAGGGGAAAACCATGACTGCCTCCCGCCCGCGACGGACACGAAAAGCTGCGTTGCCCGTACCCTGGGGAACGCTCCCCCTCACCGGGCTGATCGGCCTGGCCGTCCTGGCGCTGCTCGTGCTGGCTGTCATTTATCGTCTGGGCCGACCGGGCGTTTCCCCTTCCCCTTCTCCCCCGGTGGGGTCGGGAAGCTGGTATGAAGTGTTCTTCACCACCCCGCGCTTCCCGGATGCTCCGGAGTTCCACCGGGGAGGGGTGGTCGATTCGCTGATCGCGGCCATTGAGGGCGCGCGCCAAACCCTGGATGTGGCGGTTTACGACATCGATCTGATGCCGGTGGCGGATGCGCTGTTGCGGGCCCGTGATCGTGGGGTTCGGGTTCGGGTGGTCACCGAAACCGACAACGCGGGCACAAAAGCCATCGCCCGCCTGCGGGCGGGGGGCATCCCGGTGGTCACCGACGAGCGGAACGGCTATATGCACAACAAGTTCATGGTCATCGACGGCGAGCGGGTGTGGACGGGCTCGATGAACTTCACCGACAACGATGCCTATCAGAACAACAACAATGCGGCGCTTCTCCGATCGCCGGAGCTGGCCCGCAACTACGCCGTCAAGTTCGCGGCCATGTTCGAGCGCCGGGCCTTCGGTCCGGCCCGCTCCTCCGGGGACACGGTTCCTCGATTGACCATCCAGGGGATCCCGGTGGAAAATTACTTCGCGCCGGAGGATCCAACTGTGGAAGCCATCCGGGCGGCGCTCCGCAACGCCCGGGAGCGGATTGTGTTTATGGCCTTCTCCTTCACCCATCCCCGCATCGGCGATGTGCTGCTGGAGCGAGCGCAGGCGGGGGTGGAAATCCACGGCGTGATGGAACGCAGCGGCGCGGAGGCGCCAGTCAGCCAGTTCAACCGTCTGCGGCGGGCGGGGATCGACGTGCTGAAAGACGGCAACCCTTATACCATGCACCACAAGGTCTTTGTCATCGATCGGCGGGTGGTGATCTTCGGATCGTATAATTTTTCCCGCAACGCGGCGGAGGATAATGATGAGAATTTCCTGATCGTGGCGGATCCGGCGATGGCGGCGCGCTTTGAGGAAGAGTTCGCACGGGTTTATGAGCAGGCGCTGAACCCACCCCGTGTGGGATGGCCGACGGTGGAATGGGCTTTCGCGTTTCGGTAACCTCAATGCCCAGGAGCATTTCGGCGATGGCTGCGACACGTCCCCCCCGCCCCTCGTCATCGGAAGAACTGGAGCCCGCCCCGCCATGGGGAATCGGCTTGGCCTTGACGGCCCTGGCGTATTTCCTGATGGTCCAGTTCATGCTGGGTGTTCTCGTCTTTCTGATCTACTGGGCGCTGCTGGAGCCCGGTCAGCCCTTTGCCGCCGCGTTCCAGCGGGCAGCCGCCAGCGGGCGCTTCATGGGGCTGGCCAACGGCCTCATTTATCTCTTCATCCTGCTCACGATAACGGCTGGCCTGCGCCTGTGGGTGCGTGGGCCTTTGGGCCCAGCCCTCCGCCTCGTTCCCCCGGTCCGGATCCCCTTGTGGGCGACGCCGTTCCTGGCCCTGGGCCTGGGGGTCGCGCTGGATGCTGTGACCATGGCCCTGGGTCGCCCGGTCATCCCGGAAACCCTGGTTCCCCTATTTCGAGGGCGGGATCCGCTGGGATGGGCCGCGATGGGGTTCCTCACCGTGGTGGTCGGGCCGCCCACCGAGGAGCTGCTCTTCCGGGGCCTGCTGTATCCGGCTCTGGCGGCGCGGGTGGGCCCCATGTTTTCCATTTATCTGGTCTCCTTGATTTTCGCCCTCTTTCATCTCTTCACTTATGGCGGCACGGCAGACCAGTGGTTCTGGATCGCCCAGGCGTTCCTGGTAGGCCTGGCGCTGACCGGCCTGCGGGCTCGCACCCGTTCCCTGTGGCCTCCCATCGTGATGCATATGACGTTGAACCTTTACGCCACCCTCGAAGCGATTTTCCTGCTCAACTTCCGGTGAGCCGATCGCGCTCCCTTCCGGTCCACCTCCCGCATGCAGGAGGATCCTATGGCATATACCTCAATCCTGGTGGAAGCTGTGGAGAACGTCGGGTTGATCCGCCTGAATCGGCCTCAACAGCTCAACGCCCTCAACAGCGTCCTGATGGAGGAGCTGGCCACCGCCCTGGAGGCTTTCGACCGGGATGACCAGATCCGGTGCATCGTGATCACCGGCAACGAACGGGCCTTCGCAGCCGGCGCAGATATCAAAGAGATGGCGGAGGCCAGCGCAGTGGAGATGTTGCTCCGGGATAACATCTCCCGGTGGGATCGAATCCAGCGGATCCGGAAGCCGATCATCGCCGCGGTGTCCGGCTGGTGTCTGGGCGGAGGATGCGAGCTGGCGATGGCCTGTGACATCATCATCGCTTCCGAGACGGCCGTCTTCGGCCAGCCGGAGATCAATATCGGTGTGATGCCGGGCGCTGGGGGAACCCAGCGCCTGACCCGGGCGATCGGCAAATCGAAGGCGATGGAGATGATCCTCACCGGACGCTACATGAACGCCCGCGAAGCCGAGGCCGCCGGGCTGGTCTCCCGCGTGGTCCCGGTGGAAACCTACCTGGATGAAGCCATCCGCCTGGCGAAGGAGATCGCCGCCCGTCCCCCCATCGCCGTCCGGCTGGCGAAAGAGGCGGTGAACCGAGCCTTCGAGACCAGCCTGCGGGATGGCCTGGAATACGAGCGGCGGTTGTTCTACTTCCTGTTTGCCACAGAAGATCAGAAGGAAGGCATGCGAGCCTTCATCGAGAAGCGAAAGCCGGAATGGAAAGGACGCTGAGCCCGGTGAGCTCATTGATCAGTTTCCGGACCCTTACCCTGGCCCTGGAGGCGGTGCGCTGGAATTCGAGCGGCCCCGCCCTGATCCTGGTGGCTCCGGAGGTGGAGCGTCGGGTGCGGGGAGGCCTCGCCACCATCCTCGGCGCGGTCCAGGCGGCGATGCGAGGGAACACCTGGATCACCCCTGCCTTCACCTCGCGGACCATGGTTTACCCGCGGGTGGGGCCACCGGATAACGGGGTGGTCTATCTGGCCATGCAGGCGGCCAACGCCCGGGCCACGTTCTTTCAAAGCGATTTGCCGGCGGATCCAGAATGGGGGCCGTTCCCGGAGGAGGTTCGTCGGCTCCCCGGGGCGCGACGCAGCGAGCATCCCGTCCTCTCATTCCTGGCAGTGGGCCCCCAGGCGGAGGCCGCCATCGCCGCGCAATCCCTTCTGGATCCATGGGGGCCCCTTCGCTGGCTGCATGCGGAGGATGGCGATGTGCTCCTGGTGGGGGCGGATCACACCATGAATGTGGCCATCCATTACGTGGAAGCCCTGGCCGGCCGGAAGACCTTCGTCCGCTGGGCGTTGATGGATCGACGGGTAGTGGAATTGCCGGGCTTTCCGGGGTGCCGGCGGGGCTTTGGGGCGGCCGCCCCGGTGCTGGAACCGGCCACCCGTCGGGTCCACCTGGGAGATTGGGCCATCCAGGGATTGCCGCTGGGGCGGATGGTCCAGCTCCTGCTGGATCTCCTGCGTCGGGATCCGATGGCCCTGCTCTGTGAGGACCCCCTTTGCCTGCTCTGTCATGCGGTCCGACAGCATGTGCTGTATGGATCCCGCGTCATGCGGGAAAACTGATCTTCCACCCTCCGGAGGGAATTCCCATGGCCCGGGAAGTGATTGTGGCGGAGAAAGCCCCCGCGGCGGTTGGCCCCTATTCTCAGGCGATCCGGATCGGGAACCTCATCTTCACCGCGGGGCAATTGGGTCTGGCCCCCGACACCCGCCAGCTGGCCGGGCCGGATATCGAGAGCCAGACCCGACAGGCCCTGGAGAACCTGCGGGCGATCCTGGAGGCGGCGGGATCCTGCCTGCGCCATGTGGTCAAGACGACGGTCTTTCTGGTGGATCTCGCCGAGTGGCCCCGGATGAATGCCGTCTATGCCGAGTTCTTCCCCGAGGCGCCGCCAGCCCGCTCGGCGGTGGGCGTGGCCGCGCTCCCCATGGGCGCCCGGGTGGAGATCGAGGCGGTGGCGGAGGTGTGCGACTGTCCTTCCCCAGAGGCATGCGGATGCCGGTAGGCAGCCCAGCTGTTCTCTCAAGATCCAAATGCGGTCCGCCGCCTTGACAGTGCTCATGGCTCCAAGGTAAAATAAACGTGCCAGTGGGGCCGTAGCTCAGCTGGGAGAGCGCTCCTCTCGCACGGGAGAGGTCGCCGGTTCGAATCCGGTCGGCTCCACTGCTGTGGGCCCGTAGCGCAGTTGGGAGCGCGCCGCCGTGGCACGGCGGAGGTCACGGGTTCGAATCCCGTCGGGTCCACCTTCTCCCGGGGCGCGAAGGCGCCCTGTTGTTTTATCCGAAGTTCCCTGGAGCGCCAAGAGCCCTCTTTACCAGCCGGCGACGGAGACAAACTGAGCGGAAATTGATTTGTTCTCGCAGATGTAAAGGCGAAGAAGGGGAGTAGTAGACCATCCCCCAGCGAGCGGCCGGAAGGTGCGAGGCCGCAGGGCCTATGGGGAGGGCCCGGGGGCACAGAGCCCCCAAAGGTCGAACTCGCCCTGGAGCCGCCGGGGTGAAAGCCGTTCCCGCTGTAGCTCCGGCCGGGTCGCGCCCGTTACCGCGCCAGAGCGCACCGGAAGCATCGGCATGCCCTTCCGGTGAAGCAGGGTGGGACCGCGGAGGAGCCCCCCTTCGTCCCTGACGGAGGGGGGCTCCTTGTTTCCACGGGAGCGGCCCGGCGGCTCTTCCCTTAGAGGGCTTCAGGACCCGGTCCGGGGACCCGAGGCGCCTCCACCCCCTGGGCCGTTATCATAGAAGAGGCCATTCTGTCTATCGAACGAAGAGCCCGACAGTGCCCGTCATGCCGGAAATCCCCTCAGGCCGGAGGAGTGGATGACGGTGATGGCCCATGTGGCGGCCGGGGTGGTCGCCGCCTATATGATCCAGCGGGCAGCGCATCAGCCCTTTCACCTCGGGGTCGCTGGTCTGGCGGCGTTGCTCAGCGGGTTGCCGGATCTGGATCTTCTATGGGGCTGGTGGCGTCAGCGGCGAACGGGCGGAGAGGGTCATAATCCCCATCACGCCCTCTGGACCCATACACCGCTGTTCTGGGTGTTCTGGGGCGGGATCCTGGCCTGGGGGTTCCATCTGCCGCCGGGGCTGGTGGTCGGGCTGCCGATGACGCACCTTGTGCTGGATAGTATCGGGACCGATGATGGGATTATGTGGCTCTGGCCATGGCGCCGGCGCCAGTATGCCCTGTGGCCCCGGGACCTCCATGCCGCTGGGGTCCGTGGGCTGGCCTTCTACCGCCGATACTATCGGCAGCCCTTATTGCTCCTGCTTGAGCTATCGCTGTCGCTCATCGCCCTCTGGATCCTGGGCACAGAGATCCTTCGATCCTTTTAAGGGGGGAAGGCCCGATGGCGCCGAGAAGCGAGTGGATCTGGTGGAACGGGCGGCTGGTGCCCTGGGATCAGGCCACGGTGCACGTCACGGCCCATGCCCTGCATTATGGAACGAGCGTGTTCGAAGGGATCCGGGCCTATGAGACGCCCCAGGGGGCGGCGATCTTCCGGCTTCGACCGCACCTGGCCCGGTTGCTCTTCTCCGCCCGCCTCCTCCGCCTGGAGATCCCTTACACCGAGGAACAGCTTATGCAGGCGGTCGTGGAGACGGTGCGGGCCAATGGGCATTCCTCCTGCTATATCCGCCCCCTGGTCTTTCGAGGCCCGGGTCCCCTGGGGGTGGATGGCCGCTCGTGCCCGGTGGAGGTGGTGATCATCACCTTCGAGTGGGGGAAGTATCTCGGCCAGGAGGCGCTGGAGAAGGGGGTGGATGTCATCGTCTCCTCGTGGCGGCGCATGGCGCCGGACACCTTCCCGGCGCTGGGCAAGATCGGCGGCCAGTATGTCAACTCGCAGTTCGCGGCCATGGAAGCCCATGATCTGGGATATGCGGAAGCGATCATGCTGGACGCCTATGGCTATGTGGCGGAGGGGAGCGGGGAGAATCTATTCCTGATCAAGGATGGCGTGCTCTACACGCCGCCCTTCCACAATTCGATCCTGCTGGGCGTCACCCGCGACGCGGTGCTGACGCTGGCCCGGGAGCAGGGGATTGAGGTCCGGGAGCAGCCCATCCCGCGGGAATGGCTGTATGCAGCCGATGAGATCTTTATGACCGGGACCGCAGCGGAGATCACTCCGGTGCGATCGGTGGATCGCATCCCTATCGGATGCGGGCAGCCCGGCCCGATCACCCGCCGCCTCCAGGAACGGTTCTTCGCCATCGTGACAGGCCGGGCGCCGGATGTGTATGGGTGGCTGACGCCTGTGACCGCAGCTTGATGGCCTGCGGCTCGAGGGGCCGTCGGGATGGAAATTCGGGGGAGTTGGGCTGACTGCCCTCGGTGGCCAGTCTGGCAATTGAAGTCTTCATTGTGAGATGCGTGGTTTGACCGGATGGGATGCGGAAGGAGGTGGGGAAATGGAGCGCTATGATCCTCAGGTGATCGAGCCGAAGTGGCAGGAGCGCTGGGAGGAAACGGGGATCTACCGGGCGGTCCGCGACCCGAGCCGTCCCAAGTTCTACTTCCTGACGATGTTCCCCTATCCCTCGGGCGATCTCCATATGGGTCACTGGTTCGCCATGGCCCCCAGCGATGCGGTGGCCCGCTATCTGCGCATGAAGGGCTACAATGTCCTCTTCCCGATCGGCTTCGACGCCTTCGGCCTGCCCGCGGAGAACGCGGCCATCAAACACAATACCCATCCGAAGACCTGGACCTACGCCAACATCGAGCGGATGCGCCGCCAGCTGCGCAGCATGGGGGCCTCCTTCGACTGGACACGGGAGGTGATCACCTGCGAGCCGGAATACTACAAGTGGAACCAGTGGTTCTTCATTCAGTTCTATAAGCGTGGGTTGGCCTACCGCAAACGCTCGGCGGTCGATTTCTGCCCGAAATGCAACACCACCCTGGCCCGGGAGCAGGTGATCAGCCAGGATGGCGAGCGGGTCTGCGAGCGGTGCGGCACGCCGGTGATCAAGAAGGAGCTGGAGCAGTGGTTCCTGCGCATCACCGCCTATGCCGATGAGCTCCTGGATCACAGCCAGCTGGACTGGCCGGAGCGGGTGTGCACGATGCAGCGGAACTGGATCGGGCGCAGCGAGGGCGCCGAGATCGTCTTCCCCACAGAAGGAGAGGATTCCATTGTGGTCTTCACCACCCGCCCGGACACCCTGTTCGGGGCCACGTTCGTGGTGCTGGCTCCAGAGCATCCCCTGGTGCCGAAGCTGACCGCCCCGGAGCGCCGGGCGGAGGTGGAGGCCTATATCCAGGAGGCCCAGCGCCGCACGGAGATCGAACGGTTGTCCCTGGAGCGGGAGAAGACCGGCGTCTTCATCGGGGCCTACGCCCGCCATCCCCTGACCGATGAACGGCTGCCCATCTGGATCTCCGATTACGTGCTGATGGAATACGGGACGGGGGCGGTGATGGGCGTGCCGGCCCACGACCAGCGGGACTTTGAGTTCGCGGTGAAGTTCAACCTGCCCATCCGGATGGTGATCGCCCCGCCGGGCTGGGATGGGAAGCCGCTCTCCGCTGCCTATGAAGGGCCCGGGACGATGGTGAACTCCGGCCCCTTCGATGGCCTGCCCAGCGAGGAGGGCAAAAAGGCGGTGGTCGCCGAGCTGGAACGGCGCGGCCTGGGCCGCCCCGCCGTCTCCTACCGGCTGCGGGACTGGTGCATCAGCCGCCAGCGCTACTGGGGCACCCCCATCCCCATCATCTACTGCCCGAAGTGCGGCACCGTCCCCGTGCCCGAGGACCAGCTGCCGGTGCTGTTGCCGGAGAGCGTCAACGTGCTCCCCACCGGCGAGTCGCCGCTGAAATACCTGGAGGACTTCGTGAAGACCACCTGCCCCCAGTGCGGCGGGCCGGCCGAGCGGGAGACGGATACCATGGACACCTTCGTCGATTCCTCCTGGTATCAGTATCGCTATCTGAGTCCGCATAAAGATGACGCGCCGTGGGATGAGGAGGAGGCCCGCTACTGGCTGCCGGTGGACCTGTATACCGGCGGGGTGGAACATGCCACCATGCACCTGCTCTACACCCGGTTCTGGACCAAGGCGCTGCGGGATATGGGGATGGTCTGGTTCGATGAGCCGATGATCCGCCTGCGCAACCAGGGTGTCATCCTGGGCGAGGACCGGGAGAAGATGTCCAAGTCCCGGGGGAACGTGGTGGCGCCGGATGAGCTGGTGATGCGCTACGGGGCGGACACGGTGCGGGCTTACCTGATGTTCGGCTTCCGCTGGGATGTGGGCGGACCGTGGAGCTCCACCGGCATCGAAGGTGTGCACCGGTGGCTGCACCGGGTGTGGAATCTGGTGCTGGAGCCGGCGGAAGGGGAGGGAGAGCCCGCTCCAGAGCAGGTGGCCGCGCTGAGGCGGTGGACCCATCGGACCATCAAGCGGGTGACGCAGGACCTGGAGGATTTCGAGTTCAATACGGCCATCGCTGCGCTCATGGAGTTCACCAATTACCTGCAGGACGCCCGGAACACCCCCGTGGTCCGCCATGAGGCATGGACCGAGGCCATCCGAACGCTGGTGTTGCTGCTGGCGCCGTTTGTGCCGCATCTGGCCGAGGAGCTGTGGGAACGGCTGGGCTATCCATACAGCGTGCATCAGCAGCCCTGGCCGCGATGGGATGAGGATCTGGCGAAGGCGGATACCATCACCCTGGTGATCCAGATCAACGGGCGGGTGCGCGATCGGGTGGACGTGCCGGCCTCGATCACCGAGGAGGAAGCGAAGCGCATCGCCCTGGATCGGGCCAACGTCCGCCGACATCTGGGTGACCGGCAGCCCCAGCGGATCATTTACGTGCCGGGGCGCCTGATCAATATCGTGGTGGAATAAAAAACAGGGGCGGCAGCAACACACCCGCTGCCGCCCTCGCTGTAGGGCAACTGCTTGCAGTTGTCCTACGCCTGAAGGCTGCAGGATTATGCCGTCGAGATCGGGGTTCCCTGGAGGGACCAGGCGCCTGCCGAGGTGATGCGGACCTGGATCAGCTGGCCCCGCCAGTCGCGGTCGCCGTCCTCAAAGAACACCAACTTGTTGTTGCGGGTCCGCCCGAACCACTTGCCCTTCTCGTTGCGGTCCTCCACCAGGATCTCCACGGTCTGCCCGATGAGGGCCTCGTTCTTGCGGCGGGAGATCCGCTCGTAAAGCTCCTCCAGCATGCGGAAGCGCCGCTCTTTCTCCTCGGGCGGCACATCGTCGGCCATCGTGCGCCAGGCCACCGTCCCCGGCCGCGGGGAGTATTTGGCGATGTGCACCACGTCGAACTCCAGCTCCTCCACCAGCCGGTAGGTGTCCATAAACTGCTCTTCCGTCTCCCCACAGAAGCCGACGATGATATCCGTGGCGATGGAGGCGCTGGGGATGCGCCGGCGGATCTTTTCCACCACGCGCTTATAATCGGCCACCGTGTAGCCGCGGCGCATGCGGGCCAGCACCTCATCGTTACCGGCCTGAACGGGGATCTCAATGTGCTCGCAGACCTTGGGCAGCTCCGCCACCGCCTCGATGATCCGGTCGGTCATGAAGCTGGGGTGGGAGGTCAGAAAGCGGATGCGCTGGATCCCTTCCACCTCATGGACTGCGCGGAGCAGATCCGCCAGGTCCGGGCCGTCAGGGATATCTTTCCCATAACGGTCGACGATCTGGCCCAGCAGGGTGACCTCCCGGACGCCCTGTTCGGCCAGGGCGCGCACCTCCGCGACGATCTGGCCTACCGGTCGGCTCCGCTCCGGGCCACGGCGGTAGGGGATGATGCAGAAGGTGCAGCCGAAGGAGCAGCCGTGGACCACCGGGACGTAAGCGGTCACCTTGCGGCCCCGCTCGGAGGGCGGCAGCACCAGCTCCTCGTCCTGGAGGGCGTAACGGATCATGCGCTCCAGGTCCGCCACCGCCCGGCCCTCATCGATCCGCCGCGCCAGGAAGTCCACCAGCGGGCGGGGATCCGCGGGGGGCATGAAGACGTCCACCCAGGGGAAGGCCCGGCGGAGCCCCTCGTTGCCCTTCACGCCCACCAGACAGCCCATGACCGCCACCACGCGATCCGGCCGCCGCTCTTTGAGGGGGCGGACCATATGGAGCCACCCGTAGGCCTTCTCCTCGGCCGACTGGCGCACCACACAGGTGTTGACGACCAGCACGTCGGCCTGTTCCGGGCGCTCGGCCATCTGGTAGCCGAGCTTCTCCAGGGCCGAGGCCAGCCGCTCGCTGTCGGCCACGTTCATCTGACAACCGAACGTGTGGATGTAATACCGCATCTCACGCACTTTCCCATCCCTCCCGATGGAATCCGGGAGGCCCCATGGCGAGGATCCGGTTGAGCCTTTCGAAGTCCGGATAGAGGAGCGGAGTGAGCTTCCCTATTTCCGCATCGGCTCCCCCAGGAGAAAGCCCGCCGCCCCGTCCATGCCTGAAAAGGATCGGCTCGTTCATCATTTTAGGGGGATCGGGGGTGCTCCGTCAAATCCCCATCGGGAGTGAGGAGAGACGCGATCGAGGCTCCCTCGTTCGAACCCGGAGGTGGATGTCCGAATCCTGGGGGCCAGGTGGGCGCCGGGAGGGTCGACGGATCCGGTGCCGGGTGGTCGGATATAATTCCTGGCGAGGGATCCGCTTTCTATGGGGGATCCAATGGCCAACCGGGGAAGCGGGATCGTGAGCGGGCGCTTCTGGACTATGAATGGGCATGTTTCACCCTCCAGCAGTCCGCGGAGAAGGTGATCAAAGCGCTGGGGCTGGCGCTGGGCCTGACGCTGTGGGGACATTCCCTGACCGAGATGCTGAAGCTGATCGGACAGCGAATCGAGGTTCCTCTGGAGATCCTGGATGACGCCCGATTGCTGGATCTGTATTACATCCCCCCTCGCGATCCGAATGGTTTCCCCTTGGGCAAGCCGGCGGATGATTTCACGGAAACCCAGGCCCGGGAGGCGCTTCGTGCGGCGGATCATATCATCGGGTGCTGTGAAAGCCATCTTCCTGGATCGGGATGAGGTGCTCCGGCGGTTGCAGGAGGTCGCGGTGGAGGCCCTGGAGGCCTTCCCGGCGCTCCAGGAGGTGCGGCTGATCGGCTCTCTGGCGGCCGGGACCGCTACGGGCACCAGCGATGTGGATCTGCTGCTTCGGGTGAAGGAGATCTCGGGGAACCCTCTGGAGGCGATGAAGCCGTATTTTTTCTTCTTCTCCCGCCGGCTGGAGATCGGCCTGGACCTTTTGTTGGTGGGTTCGGATCTTCCTCCCGGGCTGGAGGAGGCGCTGCGGGGGAGCATCCTGCTGGCCCGGCGGGAGGAAACGGAATCGCCTTCCGATTGAGGAAGCGCCATCGCCGCTCCTCCGGGCGTTTCCCTACCACCATTTCGATGAGCATCGGCTCCTGTGGTCAACCGTGCCCGGATCTCCGGCTTCCACAAGCTCCACACCCGCAGCCGCCCGGCGCTGGCGGCTGCCACAGCATCCTGGGGATACCGCTCATTGGAAGCCCCCGGCCCTCGTTCTTCACCATGGACCTCTCAACGCCCCGGTGGCGTGGGAAGGGTCTGGATCGCCTGATCCATGATCGCCCGGACCCTGGCTTCCGAATCTCCGTTCACGATCAGGAGGCTGAGGATCTCCCCGCGGGCCTGTAGCAGGACCTGGAGGAACCCTCCCTCGGAGTCCCACACGGAGAGCCGCCAGCCCCCTGCCTCCGGATGGGCTTTCATCCCTGGAAACCGGGCTTGCATCCCCTGAGCCAGGGCGTTTGCAACCCGGCGGGCCTCCTCGGCGCTCGCGTAACGGTATGAGGAAGGGGAACACGGCGGCGGTGGCGGAGCCATCCCAGACGAGCATCGATCTTCCGTAGCCTTCCTGAAAGCGGAGGGGCTCCTCGCCGATGCCCATAGGGGCCAGGTTGTTCGGGTTGAGGGGCTGGCGGAGATCCTGGGGGGATCAGGAGGCCCGTGAGAAGAAGCATCCACTTAGCCTTCATCGTTCACCTCCCCTTCAGATGCCGTTCGTCCATGACCATGCCTCCCTGGAAGGGCTTTCACCGCCTGTTTGAAGCCTACCACATTGTGGCGTTCTCATCAGGACTTCCACAATCTCTGCAGGGGCATAGCGCTCAATGGGTGGGGAAACGAACCTGCCGAATCCTCGCCAGACAATCCATCCGCCGAGGGCCATGGCCATCTGCTGCAACAGCTGCTGCCTATTCCAATCCACCCCCAGCACCAGGCCTCCCATCCGAGCCACGGCCTGGGCCACCCGCAACGCCCGCACCGGGCCCAGAACCTGCACCAGGCGCCAGCACATCGCCAGGCCCGTGAAGACCCGGACGTGCTTCCCCTCGATTTCCAGGGGCATCGGCTCTTAGCGCCAGCCAGGGCGGGCCGGGTTCCGTCGGGCCTGCACCTCGGGCTCCCGTAGCGACCGCACCCCCAGCCGCCCGCCGCTGAGCGTTTCCACTTCCCGGGCCAGGGCGGCGCATATGGAACACCCACCGTCCTACAACAACCATCGTTCGACCCTCGCTTCCCCTCCGCTTAGCGTTCGGCCATCGGGGGAGAGCTTGAGGGCGAGGATGGCCTCTGTGTGGCCTTCCAGGATCTGGGGCAGCGCCCCATCGGGGGCCCGCCAGATTTTCACGGTCCCCTCTCCAGTGCCCGAGGCCAGCCAAGTTCCCCCCGGACCGAAGGCCGACCGGAGCACCGCCACGGTGTCTGCCAGCCAGCGCGCGAAGGGCTGTCCGGTCGCCACGGAATACCGGGCAATCCAGGGGCCGTCGATGTCGCCCTCCGCGATGGCCAGCCACTCGCCCGCCTCCGAGAGGGCCAGAGCCTCTATGGGTTTTCCGGTTCCCTTCCTCCGAATGATGCGTGGCGGATCTTTCGCGGGCGATCCGTTTCGGGAGGAGAGAGGGCGGGGAGGCCCCAGGCCGTCGTGACCCCGAAGAGCAGCCCGGCGAGAGCACCCAGGGCCAGCCATCCCAGCGGCTCCTGACCCTCCGGAAGGCGATCCATCCAGTGTCCCGCCCACCACGCCATCCCCCATCCCGCCAGAAGCCCTCCGAAGGCGGTCAGGGTCAGCCACGCCCAGGCCGCGCGGATCACCCGCCGGAGGAGCGTCCATTGGGCCAGCCCCACCCCCAGCCCCAGGCTGGCCCCGTTGACCCCGAAGATCAGAAGGAAGGAAGAGAACTCCGGGGGCATGGGGGGCAGGACCCGCTCCGGGCCGATGGCCCAGAGGAGCCCCCAGGGGATCAAGAGGGCCAGCCCGCCCCCCAGGCCGCTGCGGAGGATCCAGGATGCGGACCTCACCGGCAGGCGGCCGGTCAGAGCCTGACCCAGGCCGAGGAGCAGCCCCACCCCCAGGCCGCCGGTGAAGAGAAAAAAGGTAACATCCGTGGGAGGCCACCCCGGGAGGCGGCTCCACAGGGGGCGGAGGGCCGCCAGCCCTGTCCGCTCCCACTCCCACAGCCCGAGCAGGGCCAGGGCCCCCACCCCGATATGGATCAGCACCCATTCAGTTCCTTCTCGCACCGTGCGGATCATCGGCCCTCCGGCGCCGGGAATCGGGCGTATTCGATCCAAGGCAGCGTCGGGATCATCCGGTGGGCATATCCCAGGCGCCCGCCCCCGAGGCGGTAAGGGAGGCTGCGGCGCACCCAGGCTTCCAGCTCGGCCCCCAGGGTGTCGACCAGCTCCACCTCCGGTCGCTCCAACCAGAAGCGCAGGTCCTCGGGGCGATGGAGCCAGCCGGTGAGATGGGTGACGAGGGGGGCCTCCCAAGGGTCGCCGGACCAACCGATCCGTTCCAGCCAGGGGGGATCGATCGCGAGGCCGGTCGCGGTCCACTCCCGCGGGTCCGCCCATCCGCCCCAGGCGAAGTCGGGGGCCAGCACGCCCGCCACGCTGTCGAACTCCAGATGGCCGGCCTGGAGGAGGCTCTGGACGGCACGAAAGGAGAGGGGGGAGCGGAAGGTGATCTGGACAGGGAGGGGGCCCGGCCAGGGGCGATCCAGGAGGGCCTTCGCGGCTGCCAGGCGAGCCTGGCGGTAGGTGGCGAGGACGTCCGGGGTGTTCGCCACCAGCCGGGCTTGAATGACCCAGAGGCCATCCGGCTCCCGCACGGCAACGGCCGAATAACCCTCCCCCTCGCGGGTGATCGGGGTGGGCCACGTCGGGGGGAGCGTGGCACCGATGAATGCCAATCCGATCGCCAGGGCCAGCATCACACGCCTTTTCATCATTAACCTCCTGCAACTCAGATTATGGGGCTAAACCCGGAGGATCTGTATAAGACTTAGAGTAATTAGACCCATATACCAGTTTGCCGAGCCAATCATCGTTAGCGCAAAGGTTGCAACCAAGGGAATAATTAACCTCGCCGGTGGTTGGATTTTGTGTTTGTCGCCATCGAGTGTCGGTATGATAGTAAGTATTAGATTGAATTTGAGACGCATTAAACCAGATATAAATAACCTCATAAATATCTGAACGGCCGCATTTGTTATACCGATTCCAGGTTGCATTAGGAAGACCACTGCTATTCACAAACCAAGCGTTCATCTGATCACAATATGCTTGAGGGTCTGGCTTATATCCTTCCCATTCCAAGCGAAATCCTTTCCAAGCATTTGATCGAATAGCGGCTGCGTTTTGCTCATACCACCAATCAGTTATGGCCCAGCGGATATCATAACCAGAGTAATATGGCTGTCAGGTCCAAGAGCCCCAATTTGGACTTTCCTGCCAATCCCAATGATATGTAGTGCCGGCCTTAGATATATAAAATGTTGATAAAATAGCCCAAGAAATTACAATTAGTTTCGCGAATGTCCGGAACCATTTCCTCTTCATGGATCACCTCCTGATCATAATTTTCTATCATTGGGCTACTCGTGATATCGCAGTGAGTGCATTTTCAGCCATCCGTCGTTGCGGGCTTCCACCTCCTGGGCCAGGGCGGCGCACACCGCACACCCGCTGTCATATAACAGCCAATGGTTGGGCATTGTTTTTCCTCCTTTCGCAGCACTCGTCCGAGCATGGGCTCTCCTTCGTATCCCGATATATCCACCTCTCACAAAAAGGGGGTGACAAAGTGGTCCCAATCTGGTCCCAGGTTGGTCCCGATTTTCCGGAGCCTCGGTCCCGAAGGTCACCTTGCAGGATTGGGGTCCTTGCATGGCAAATATCCAACGGCGATGCTCGCGGGGTCTATGTCCGCAAGATCCGGGGTGAGGGTGAACCGGATACAGGCTCCATAAGAACCGACCGGCGTGATCAGGATCAAGCCCGCTTTGATGGGAGCGGTAGAGCATGGTGCCGGAAACAGGTCTGGACTGCAATGAACCCCTACACTGTGTCCGCCACCCCACCCCCGTTCTATACGGGCGTATTCAGCCACCGGGAGGCTATCCCGGCGGGGAAGCGGGAGGCCCCAGTACTCAAAAACAGGCCCGGCAAGAGGTTCCTCCCCGTTGTAAACCCAGCTCATATAGACGGCTCTACCTTCCACGTCGCTGTAAAGCGAAGGGGCGACGGGGTTATGACCGAAACTCGGGTCTTTCACAACCCACAGCGTGAAGTTAAACGGACCATCCTGAACCGTCCCGCCACCCAGGACCTGTCCGGGCTCCGGGGTAGGGGGAGGATAAACCGGCCAGATCTTCTCGGGGGTGGGGGCAGGTTCGGAGGTGGGCGGAAGGAGAGAGCGCCAGTCCGGGGTTTCCGTCGGCATTAGGTGCACAGAGGGCGTTTCCGTGTGGGCGAGAGATGCCCTCACCGCAGGGGGCGTCAGGGTAGGGGCATGAGAGGACTCCGGAGCGATAGCCTGCTGTGTCGGAGTCGAGGGTGGGGCCGGGCTTCGCGTCCCACAGGCGCAGAGCCCGGCCACAAGCAGGATGATGCCTGCCAGCCCGATGATCGCTTCCCGTTTCATCCTCCACCTCCGGCCGAAGGAGCGGGCATCATACCGGCGCTGGCCCTATCCTTCGATTCATTTACGGTCCCGTGTAGCCACGCCATTGTCGACCGAAGTTGATGGCGTCCGAACAAGAGTTTGCGCTGGCCGCATAGCAAAACCCCGGACTGGTGACTCCCGAGCAGTAGCAGTAGTTCGGGTCCGAAGAGGGGCGGTTTTCCCAACGTCCAAAGTAGATATCCACCCAGTAATTCCCCATGGAGCAACTGGGGTCGCCCACGTCTTCCAGATAAAAAGTGCTGTAATAGACATCCCCACCTGATTGATTGTGTTGCTTAATGGGGCTATCCGTGTCAATGCGGGTGCCCCAGGTCCACCATGCTGCCGGGTCATTTGGACACCAGGCATAGTAATGATTGGCAAAGTGTCCCTGTCGGATTTCCACGCCCGCACCCCCATAACGGTTCCCCATGGCGTAGCCGGTGAACCACCCCGTGTAATGGCCAGCCCAAACCGGAGCGACAGAAGCTGCATACGCCAGGCTACCAGGGATCAGGAGCAGAGCAAGAACCCTCGACCATCGCTTCTTCATCGCTGTTGCCATGTCATCCTCCCTCCCTGAATCGCTAAAACTTTTTCGGGGGACAGAAAGACGATTTCGTAGATTTCGTCACTGCCGGGAATCAAAGCGGAAGGCCAAGCCAGGACCCGTTCCCAGTGCTTTCCGCCATCTGTGGTGCGGAAGATACCGCCGCGGAATCCCCCCGCCAGGGCCACCCGCTCTGTCGGATAGGCAGGCGAGACGGCCACGCTCGCAATCGGGCCCGGCAACGTCCATTGCACGTCGTCCGTATCATTCCGGAACAGCCCCACACCACCGGACGGAGAACGAACAAGCCAGGCGGCATCCCGGGCGAAATCCCCGGCGGCTTCCAGGAGCGAAGCAGGAACCTTTATGGCCTGCACCTTTCCTTCCTGCAGGAGCAGCGCTTGTCCGGGGGTTTCTTCGTCAACGGCGATGATGCTTCTGCCGTCAACCGATGGGGAGAGGCGATAAACCCCGCGGGCGATCCGTGTCCACCGGCCATCCTCCGTGCCGGCATACAACCCGCGGTCCTCACCGGCCGTCACGCTGATAAACAGCCTCTCGCCGCTCTGAGATTCGAGTCCGACAAGCCACTGAACGGGCCCCGATAGTTCACCGTTCACCGGTGACCAGGACCGTCCGTCCCGGGATTGCCAGACTCCCGTCCACGTTCCGACCAGCAGGGTTTCCCGCCCCTCTTTGTTCCCGACAACTACAGCATCAAAGGGCCAGTCGCCGGCCTCGGGCGGGAGGCGTCCCCACTCCTCCCAGTTCGCGCCGCCGTTCCGGGTGCGGTAGACAACAATCCCACCAGGGTCCGGAGCGACGGCATATGCCACGTCCGGATTACCCGGAGATATCGCAATTGCTTTCACCATCCGTCCACGAAGGTCAGAGGCAAACCAGGTCCTCCCTCCATCCGTGGAGTAGAGGATCCCTCCCTCTCCGGCCCAGGTGTAGGTTTGAGCGGCGACCACGCGGCCCGATTGAGAGTTCACCAGGATTCTGCTCCGTTGTTTCCCGCGTATGCCCAGGATGCCCACAACGCTTTCCCCCGACTCCGTTGTGCCCAGAAAGTAGTGCAACCCCTGGCCTTTCAAGTCGCTGGAAGGTTTCAAATCCGGGTAGGCCGACTGTGCCTGACGCAACGCCTGAGGCGAGTCGATCACAAGCTCGGGAAGGGAAGGGAGCGGTTCCGACAGAGGTTGTGAAAGTGCTTCCCTAACATATCCGTCTTCCACCCGCACCGTAATCTGTTCCCTGTCGGTCTGCAGGGTTCCGATCCATCCTCGACGTCGGCCATCCAGCCCGGCGTCGGCGGTATCGCCTGGCAAATCGATGCTCTGAAGCCCCGTAACGGTGGGCATTTCTGACAATCGCCCTGCATACTGTAAGAGCAGACGATAAACTTCCTTCAGCGTGAGCGCTTGACGGACCTCGGGGATCCCTGCAATATCATTGCCTGAAAGGTTGAGGGAATTAGTGTTAATTCGAGCTGATTGAATGCGGAAAAGTAGCAATATTACTGCAAAAACGAAGGCTATGTTTAAGAACCGTCGCCTCCCCCAATCCACGCCCCGCA
>NZ_DAOUCJ010000060.1 GCF_034432235.1 Thermoflexus sp.
GTAAGGGGCGTTCGGATGCAGACCCATCTCATGCATCACATACAGAATCCGGCGCTGCACCGGCTTCAGCCCATCCCGCACATCCGGCAGCGCCCGCGCCACAATCACGCTCATGGCGTAATCGAGATAGGCGGTCTTGAGCTGTTCCTCGATGCCCACCGGGATCACGTTCTCCATTGTCATCTACCGGACCTCCCTGAGATCAAGCTGGCGCCGTTCGAGCCCGCCCCGGGCGGGCCGGGAGGGTTCGCACGGCCGGGTTCCCATTTCCCCTCTCTATGGCCCGAGGGATGCCGGAAGGGGAGAATCCTCGGGGGTTGGGGAGCTGCCTCCGACGCCCCCAACCCATGGGATCTCCCTGAGGGGAAGAGAGCCCTCGCCCCGAAGATGATGCCGATGATCCGAAGGGGGCCATCCGGGGGAACCCGTGCCGTTCTGGAACCTCCCCAGGCACAACCTTAGCGATTCTACCTGAAGGGATAGGAAGGCGCGAATTCCCTGGGGGGGGTGGAGCCTGTTGCCTTCGGGGGCCGATCCCGTCCTCTTTCTTCCCGGGAGGAGAACAGGGGTTCCTGAGGCCGGTCGGAGCGTCGGAAGCGCCCCAGCTCGAAGGAAAAGCCCGGTAACCCGGCAAAGCCATGTTGTCAGGATCCCCAGCGCTCTTTATAATTCATCCCTGCGTCTATGATCTGTCTGAAAAGAGAATCAAGGCCATGGGCGGGTGGGAAACTCTCCTGGCGAGGGAAGCGGGATGAGCGATTTAATCCTTCAGCAGCTGGAGCGGGAATGGGTCGCCGGCCGTTCGGTGCCGGAGCTCCGCCCGGGGGATGTGGTGCGGGTGCATGTTCGGATTCGAGAGGGAGATAAGGAGCGGGTGCAGGTGTTCCAGGGGACGGTGATCCGCATCCGGGGCAGCGGCACCGGGCGCACCTTCACGGTGCGGCGGATCGCCGCCCACGGGATCGGGGTGGAGCGCACGTTCCCCCTTTACTCCCCCCGGATCGATCGGATCGAGGTGGTGCGGCATTCCCGGGTTCGCCGGGCCCGGTTGTATTACCTGCGTGAGCGCTTCGGCAAGGCGGCCCGCCTGAAAGAGCGCCTGATCGCCGCCCCGGAGGCGGCGGAGCCAGAAGAAGCCATAGAGGCTCCGGAAGCCGAATCCTGATTCTCCCATCGGGCGCCCCGCGCCGGTAGGGACGACCCAACGGGTCGCCCCTACCTCATTGACCTTCCAGGCGGCGGCGCAGGCGACGGCGCAGATCGCCGGGCCACGACTCCGCGGGGCGCTGGGGGCGGCTCTGAACGAGGCGCCGGATCGCGGCGCGGATCTCCTCGGGATCGTAGCCTTCGAGGGAGGCGGCTAGGCGTTGCAGGAGCTGCTGTTCCTCGGGCGAAAGGGGGCGGCCGATCTCCTGATCCAGCTGGGTCAGCGCCAGCAGCAGCGCCCGCTCGTCTTCCGAGAGGTCCGGCAATCGTTCCAGAAGACGCCGGATCGCCCCGGGGGGGATCGCGGATTCCGATAGGCTCACGGATCCTCCTTGGGGGAGGGGTGGGTTTCACCGCCCTGCTCTGCTCATGTTATACCGATTTCCCATAGAGCCGGAATTCCACCATGTGTTCCCTCCAGGGGTCTCTCTCCTCTCGGGATCCTCTCATGGAAAGCCGCGCTCGCTATTTCGGCTCCCGAACCGGACGCAATGCGGATTCCACGATGTAAACCGGCATCCCGCCGATCATGCAGGCTGAGCCGATCCGTTGCCGGCACAAGGCCCCGGGAAGTTCCACGCGATACCGAGATCCGGCGCTTTCCACCGGGACGGGATTCCCCATCCCATCCATGGCGCCCCGCAACCTCCCCTGCCGTTCCAGAGCGATCGATTGAGGCCGGGGGAAGCGGGACCAGGCGATCCAGACCCTTCCGTTCAGCTTCTGAACTTCCACCACGGTCACGGAATCCCGGCGGATCAGGCGGGCATGGATGGCATCGGCCAAGACATGGATGGCCACTCGATACGCGTGGAACGCGGGGCGCAGCGAGCCGTCCTCCCGCACAAGGCCGAAGGGCTCCGGGTTGGCGAAGTGGTCGGTGGGGTTGTCGATCAACTTGTAGATCGCGAACCGCTCGGTCCCGGCCGCGAGGGCCATGGCCACGGCCTGCCCGATGAACGCCGCCTGCTCTTCCAGGGCGACCCGGAACATGGCGTGGGGAACCGGCCAGGACGGATCCTCGGAAGGCGCGGCGTTGGTTTCCGTCAGCCAGATGGGCTTGTCGAAACCGTGGGCCTGCATCCGCTCATGGTGCCAGCGGATCAGGTCGTAGAGGCTGTCCGGGTTGAAATAGAGGTTGACGCAGAGGCCGTCAAAATAGCGGTTGTAGCGAGGCGCCTCCGGATCGCGGTCCAGGGCCTCCAAGAAGCGCTCAAAGTAGGGCCGGCGTCCATAGACTGCATCCCACCAGTAGGTGAAGGCCCCAAGGAGCACCCGGTTCTCCCGATTCAATCCTTTCAGCGTGCGATAGGATACCCGCAGCAGGCGGACCAGATCCGCTTCCGTTCCGCCCCATGTGTAGCCCGGGTAGGAGGGATCCCAGATGTCCGGTTCATTCCAGATGATCCAGGTTCGGATATATGGGTAGGTGGTGGCCAGGCGGCGCAGGAAGGCAGCCCACCGGTTCTCCGGCCGGCTTTCTTCTTCGTAGAGGCCTCTCGGGACCCCCGGGATCCGCGGGTCGGCGCGGGCCCATCCAGGGGTCCCCAGCACGAGGGCGACGATCTCCCGACCGGCCCGATGCTCCGCCTCCAGCCGTTCCGCTGGCCACGGCGGGTTCCAGTCCTCCGGGCCGTTCGGCTGGATCTCATGCCAGGCGAAGCGCACCCGCGTCCAGGCGACGCCCAGCTCGGCGGCGCGTTCAGGGGCTTCCGGGGATTCCACCACGCCGAACCGGGGATCCGGCGGCGCGGCGGCCAGAAGGAGGGATCCGAGGAGGGCGAGGACCGTATGTTTCCGGCTATAACACATCGGTGACCTCATATAGGC
Organism: Thermoflexus sp.; assembly: GCF_034432235.1. NCBI lineage: Bacteria > Bacillati > Chloroflexota > Thermoflexia > Thermoflexales > Thermoflexaceae > Thermoflexus > Thermoflexus sp. The sequence continues at coordinate 3,037 of NZ_DAOUCJ010000060.1, forward strand.
GGCGGTATTCTTCGAGGGCGAATCGATCGGTCATCCCGGCGATGTAATCGCAGACCACCCGATGGAGATCTCCTTCCTCCCGGATGCGATCCTGAACCCAGTAGGGGAGCTGTTCGGGCTCCTCGATGTAGGCCCGGAAGAGCGCCTCGAGGATGCGTTCCGCCTTGGCCTGCATGCGCACGACATAAGGGTGGCGGTAGAGGCGTCGGTAAAGGAACGCCTTCAGCTCCTGGACCTTCCCGGCCATGGCCTCCGAGAACCCGGCCAGGGGAAGGGGATGATCCCGGATCTCATCGGGGGAACGGGGCCGGAGCTCCTGCAGGCGCCGATCGGTGGCGGCGATCACGTCCGTCACCATCATCCCGATGAGCCGGCGCACCAGCCGGTAACGGATCAGGTCGTTGAACCCCTTCCCATCCCAGCCGATGGCGCGCTGGAGCTCCTCCCAGAGCGCAAGGCCATCGAGATCCTCCGGGCGGATCAGGCCGGCGCGCAGGCCGTCGTCCAGATCGTGGGCGGTGTAGGCCAGCTCATCGGCCAGGTTGGCGATCTGGCCCTCCAGGGTCGGGCGGCGGTGGGGCTCGAAGTCCCGGATCAGGGGATGATCATATTCCGTCTCATGCTTCACCAGCCCCTCCAGGACCTCATACGTCAGGTTGAGGCCACGGAACTCGGGGTACCGGCGTTCCAGATGGGTCACGATCCGGAAGGATTGGGCGTTGTGTTCGAACCCGCCGTGATTCCGCATCAGACGGTCCAGGGTCTGCTCCCCCGCGTGGCCGAAAGGCGGATGGCCCAGGTCGTGGGCTAGACAGATGGCCTCCACCAGATCCTCGTTGACCCCCAGGGCCCGGGCGATGGTCCGCCCGATCTGCGCCACCTCCAGGGTATGGGTGAGGCGGGTGCGGTAGTAGTCGCCCTCGGTGACGATGAAGACCTGGGTTTTGTGCTTCAGCCGGCGGAAGGCGGTGGTGTGAAGGATGCGATCCCGATCCCGCTGGAAGGCCGTGCGGTAAGCGTGCTCGGGCTCCGGATGCTGTCGGCCCCGGCTGAGCCGGCTGCGCTGGCCGTAGGGGGCCAGGATCTGATCTTCCAAGGCCTCAAGATCTTCGCGGGTGCGCATCCCGGGCTCCATAGCGAAGGATGCGGAAGGCCTCTGCATGCATATGGCGGAAGGGGGGCGGGCGGGTCGCCGGAGGCGATTCCCACCGCCCCCTGCTCTCCCGGGAAGAGGCTGGCGCGGGAACCTCACAGGCCGCGGCGAGCGCGAATGGCCTCCAGGGCACGGTTCAGGAACGCCTCCAGGCTCATCGCCCCCAGATCCTCGCCGGTCCGCAGGCGCACAGCCACGGTGCCCGCGGCCTGCTCCCGATCTCCCACGATCAGCATATAAGGGACTTTTTGCAGCTGGGCGTCCCGGATCTTGGCCTGCATCCGCTCGCTGCGATCGTCCACCTCCACCCGCAGGCCGGCTTCCCGGAGCCTGACTCCGATCTCATGGGCGTAGGAGACGTGGCGGTCGGTGATGGGGATGACCACCGCCTGGACGGGGGCCAGCCAGACCGGGAAGGCACCGGCGTAGTGTTCCGTCAGGATGCCGATGAAGCGCTCGAAGGAGCCGAAGATGGCCCGGTGGATCATCACCGGGCGCTTGGGCGCGCCGTCCCGATCCATATACTCCAGCCCGAATCGCTCGGGCATCTGGAAATCCAGCTGCACGGTGGCCAGCTGCCAGTCCCGGCCGATGGCGTCCTTCACCTGGACGTCGATCTTGGGCCCGTAGAAGGCGCCCTCGCCTTCCTTCAGGCCGTATTCGATGCCCCGGCGCTCCAGGGCCTGGCGCAGGGCCTCCTCGGCGATCTCCCACAGCTTCGGGTCTCCCATCGCCTTGGGGGGCTTCGTGCTCAGGAAGAACTCCGGCTGGAAATCGAAGATGCGGTAGAAACTGTAGATCAGGTCCAGGACGCCGTCGATCTCCTCCAGGATCTGATCGGGCCGGCAGTAGATGTGGGCGTCGTCCATGGTGATCTGCCGCACCCGCAGCATCCCGTGGAGGGTCCCCGAGCGCTCAAAGCGGTGCAGCCGCCCGATCTCGTTCAGCCGCAGCGGGAGATCCCGATAGGAGCGCAAACGGGAGCGATAGATGATCGTGGACTCCGGGCAGTTCATCGGCTTGAGGGAGAACTCCTGCCCCTCCACCTCCAGCAGGAACATGTTCTCCTTGTAGTGCTCCCAATGGCCGGACTGTTCCCATAGCTTCCGGTGGACCAGGATAGGCGTGGAGATCTCCTGGTAGCCCCGGCGATCGTGTTCCTCCCGCCAGAGGCGCTCCAGCTCGCGGAAGATCACCATCCCCTTCGGGTGCCAGAAGGGGGCGCCCGGTGCGATCTCGTGGAAGGAGAAGAGATCCAGCTCCCGGCCCAGGCGCCGGTGGTCGCGTTTTTTGGCTTCCTCCAGCCGCCAGAGATACTGCTCCAGCTGCTCCGGCGTCTCCCAGGCGGTCCCGTAGATGCGCTGGAGCATCGGACGGCGCTCATCGCCGCGCCAGTAGGCCCCGGCCACGTGGAGCAGCTTGAAGGCCCCCGGGTGGATCTGGCCGGTGTGTTCCACGTGGGGGCCGCGGCACAGGTCTTCAAACGTGTCGTGCCGGTAGGTGGTGAGGACCGGGCGCTGGCCGGGCGGGAGCGGGTTGCCGTATTCGTCGGTGCCGCGCTGGAGGATGTCCTCGATGAGCTCCAGCTTGTAGGGCTGATCTTTGAAAAGCGCGCGGGCCTCCTCCGGGGTCACCTCGCGGCGGATGAAAGGATGGTTCCCGGCGATGATCTCCCGCATCCGCGCCTCGATCCGCTCCAGGTCCTCCGGCGTCAGCGGGCGGGGCAGGTCGAAGTCATAGTAGAAGCCGTCCTCGATGGGCGGCCCGATCCCCAGCTTGCCCTCGGGGAACATCTCCAGGACCGCCTGGGCCATGATATGGGCGCACGAATGGCGGATGCGATAAAGCCATGTATCCTGATAGGGCACGATCTTCTTCTGCGGCATCTGGAGCCTCCTCAAAGGGCCTGGAAGGGCCGGAAATCCCGGGCTGCGCCCGGTCCAGGGAAGGCCATAGCGATCCGGTCGGAAAAAAACGCGCCTCCCGTCCCATCGGGACGGGAGGCGCGGGCCTCCCGCGGTTCCACCCCATTTCGACCGCGCCCCGCGCGGTCGCCCTCTTCGCCCGTTAACGGGGGCATGCCGTCCGCCCCTACCCCGGCCGTGCCGGATCGGAGCGGCCCCTCCGGGGTGGTATCCTCCCGGCCGCCACGACGGGCCCTCTCAGCCGGCGGGGCCCGCGCTCTGGCGTGACGGGATTCGGAAGGACGTGTCCCCTTCGTCGGGTTGGTCGAGCGGGGGGCTGTCTGAGCCTCCCCGCCTCGGAGAAGGCAAAGGCCCGCCCCCGAAGGGGCGGGCGCCCGGCGGATGGGCGGTAGAGGACTCGAACCTCTGACCTCCGCGTTGTCAACACGGCGCTCTCACCACCTGAGCTAACCGCCCATCTCACTTGAGATTATAACGGGAAGAAGCGCAAGGGGCAAGGACCGTTTCAGGGCCTTCCGGCCGCGCCTCGCGCCGTCTTGAGGGCATCCGTCCGATGCAAGAAGAACGCTACCCCCGCGCGGCAGGCCCGGACGCTCTGGGACTATCGGGATGTTCCCTTCGGATTCCAGGCTGCGCCATAAGGAGGGCGCGTTGTCACAGCCAGGGGATATCGCTGACGGGTGGTCAGGTCATAGATGATCAGCCGCTCGAGGGAAGGCCCTTCGCTCTGGATCAGGATGAAGCGGCGACCATCGGGCGCCCAGCTCTGAGCCTCGCCCGGAACTCCCAGGGCGCCCAGCTCGGAGATCCGGTAGGCCGTCCCGTCCCGTTCCACCAGCACGATGCCTGCCATGCCGGTCTTGCCGATCAGACGCAGGCCATCAGGAGACCATTGCAAATCCTCGTAGGGGATCCGCACCGGCGAAGATGCGTGTTCCATGATGATCGTTCGTTCCCCCGCCACGAGATCTACCATCACAAGAGGTCCTTCCTCCCCATGGGCATAAATCAGCTGTTTGCCATCGGGGGTGGGGGCGAAGCCGTCGTAGGGCCAGATCGTGCCATCCACCCGCATTCGGGCCTCCACGCGATCGATGGACACCACCTCGATCCCCCCCACGTTCCCCGATGGGCCCTGTTTGAGATAAGCGATGCGTTGCCCATCGATCCACTTCGGCGGGGTGGGGAATCGATCCACGGGCCGGCCATGCAGGTCGATGGCCCGGGCCACATACGCGTCCTTCCGCAGCGTCCGGGGCGAGCCATCGCCTGGACGCAACACATAAAGGTCGCCGTCGGCGTCCGTGTAGGCCAGATGCTGACCATCGGGAGACCAGGCCGGTCGGCTATACAGGCCGGGGCGATCCAGCAGGGGGCGGACGAGGCCTGCCTCCAGGTCAGCCAGCATCAGGAAAGCGAACGCACATGGCGAAAGCCGCAAATAAGACAGGAACGCGATCCGGCGGCCGTCCGGAGCCCAGGCGAAGGCGCCGTCCAGCCCGGCATGGAGCCTGACGTTCTGTCCAGTATCCGGATGGACAAGCCAGAGCCCGTCGTTCGAGTAAGCGATCATCCCGGTGCCATCGAGGGGTGGGAAACGGGATTCGCGGGGGGGCTCCGCTGAAGGGGGAACGCATGGGGATACGGAAGGGGATCCGGTTGGACCAGGTATGAGGGAGGCCGGGCCCGGGGTAGAGGTCCTGGAAGGCGTCGCCACCGGGCTGGAAGGGGTTGTCGCGGCGCAGGCGGCTGCCCATCCGGCGAGGGCGAACAGAAGCCACGCCATCCATCGTCGGGAGACCAGCATGAAACACACCATCTTCTCCCTCCTCTCGGGTTTTAGGTCATTCATCATGGCCCGGAGTGTTCATGTACCTGGTTGGAATATTTGGGATCATTCATCATCGATACATATAACCACAAACCCCAACGCCATTTGGATATAGACTATTCTCATTGAACACGTACAGATCTCGCAAGTCAACCGCATCTGAACCGCTTTGGGTGTGGAAATGCAGGTGTGGTCCTGTCGAATTCCCTGTATTCCCAGAATAGGCGATCAGCTGAGAAATTGCGACTTCCTGTCCAGGGCTCACAACAAAGCTCTGAAGATGAGCATAATATGATGTGTAAACGCGAGAGTAGATAAAATCTGTGCTAATTTTAATCAAATTTCCATATCCTGTATTATCCCATCCGGCAAAGTCCACCCAGCCACGCTGAGCAGCGTATACCCCGGTGCCCACGCTCATCGAGATGTCGGTTGCATAAGCAGCTGGGCCTGTATGATAGGGGGAGCCACAATTTACCGTATAGGTTGGACCAGCAGAGGTGGGTACACGCCAGCCTGCTGGTGCCGGAATGACTCCAGTGATATTGATAGACCTTGAGGTCTCTTTGGAAGGCCGCGATAAGGGATGAAACGATGACCCGAATGCCTCTGCCAAAGTATAGGGAGTGCGCTCGGATAGTTTGAACGAGCGAATCATGCGCCAATATATCTCGCCTAAAGATTCGTATCCGTTTGTCCAGATGAACCAAACAGTTCGCCCATGCGGAATATTTACAAATCGAAAGGAAGTCATTGGAGAGAGGCCATAAACTGTAATCGCTGGTTTATTAGAAACAATTAAACTGCTTTTTTCAATGATTTGAATCTCATGTTCAGAAAACGGGCTGCTTATTTGTTGATACATGGTTGTCCAATCTGACATGTTCTGATTTGGATCTCGTTCTACCGTATATAATCCAACAACTACCTGGATTGGATGAGTGGTTCCGTGCATTGGGCTGAAGATCACCACTCCACCATAGCGATCCGCACCATCGTCACGTGGTGTGATCTGCCAATCGGCTGGATGATCGATCGAAAGCGGAAATCGGTATAGGTCGACCAGGAGTTCATCCTGCGGGTGGGCTGGGGATGGCGGGTGATTCAATCCAGTCCGGCTCGATGGCTTCCAGGAGGGTGCGCTCATCGGGCATTGGCTCCAGATCCAGCAGGGCGGCGCAGCGCGGGTCCCGCAGACCGCCCCGGACCAGCCAGCGGGCCAGATCCACCCGGTCGGCTCGCCCCAAGCGCTCAAGGGCCCGGCTCAGGTGGGTGCGCACGGTTTCCTTGGAGCATCTTAGCCAGCGAGCGATTTCCTTGTCGCTCAACCCGTGGGCGGCCGCCCAGGCGATCTGGCGCTGACGTGGGCTGAGAGCGGCCCAGGGAGCTCCCCATGTGCGCCACCAGTCTTCAACACGGTAGACAGTCTCCAGCGTCCAGAGGGGGCGGCCCTCCAGGGCGTGGGAAAGGGCGGGGAACAGCGGATCGCAGGACGATTCCCAGCCCAGGCAGCCGAGCGCCCCGGCGCGGTATGCCAGGGCTTCAACGGCAGGGTGAGCGGTGTGGACGAGAAGGAGAGCGCGGAGGTCCGGAAGGGCAGGCCGGATCGAATGGAGGAGGCGGGCGCCGCTCTCGTCGGGGAGGTCGAAGCGGATCAGCAGGAAAGCGACGGGATGGCCGTGCAGGGCGCGCCGGGCATCGGCGGCGGTAGAGGCGATCCAGGCGAGGGGGAAGCCCCAGGCGGCGAACCACGACCGCCACGCCATCTGATGGAGGGGATCCGGATCCACCAGACCGATCATCTCTGCATCTCCCATGGATGCCGTGCGATCCATTCTCACAGATCCAGAGGGGAGCCTGCCCGCTTCGCCCCTCGCTTTCAGGATAGCCGCCTTGGAGGACCTTGTCACTGTGGAAATTCCCGGTCCCCACCCTGTGGATTTCCACAGGGGAATGGGCGAGACAGCCGCTGGCCAGTGGACCCCCGGCCTGGAGGTCGGAGGGTCAAGCCGTTGAGCGACGGCCTGTGGGCGCCAGGCCGCGGGGAATCCTCAGCGCGTTTTGTCTCCATATAGATATACCCGCCAACTCGCCCTGGGGTTGGGGGGCATCCGGGCAGATCGGGGCGAAGCCGCGAGGGGGAACGTTGCGAAAGACACAACCAGGGGGGATTGCCGGTTCACGGATCCTGCGCTCGGATCGCGATCCGCTGCGAGCCGAATACGAAGGGGGCACGAACTTCCCGTTCCCGGATCGAACGGTAGGGATCGAACCCATAAACGACCCGCATCTGGTAGATCCCAGGGGTGGAGGGAAGGATGACCTCCCCGGTCAGGATCGCTTCGGTATCCGGATCCAGATGGATCGTCCACGCCTGGAGGCCCCGGAAGGGAATTTGCCGGAAATTGAAGAAAAGGAGCATGGCGTAGTCCGCCCCCTTCTCTCCTTTCAGGTTAGATGCCCAGATGGCGATCGGCAGCGGCTTGCCCGTTTTTCCATCGACCACAGTCCGTTGTCCTCCAGGTCGAGAGGGATGATCCCAGGGCCATCGAGGGGGGCGAACGAGCGCGACGCCGAGGCTAAGGGTCACTTCTCGAGGGACGGGGGCCCCGTGGAGGATGGGGCGCATCTCCCGTGCGGGGCGGTTGCTCGAGCCCACACGGATTCGAGCTCGCCGGCCGACCAGCCTCGCATCCATAGAAAGGCGCTCGACCGGATCGGTGGAGAAATCCAGGGGATCCAGGAAGGCGATGACGATCAGATCATGCAATCCTTCCCCGGGAACATCGATATGCATGGGCAGCTCCACATCTCCTCCCGGCAGCAAGGGAATCAGATGAAGCACCCCATATTTCCCATTGAGCTCAAAGGCCAGGATGGCGGTTACCAGCACGGTGATGGGTTGCCCCGCATGGAGGATCAGATACGGGGCGAAGGGCTGACCAGGGGATAGTAAAGATCTCCTCGGTCTGCGGCCTTTGAAGCGGGGGCAGATGCCGATGCTCCGGCCAGACGAACCCCAAACCTGCTCCACGAGTCGGGATCCCCCAATCCACAATCGGCCGCTGCGTTTCGTGGACAATCATACCCGGGATCTCACCCGGAGGAAGCGGCCGATCCGTTGGCGGATGGCGACATCCGAGGCTTATAAATATGACGCTTCCCACCAGGATAGCCACTTGCTGCTTCAAGCGCATCTTCATCTCGGATCCTCTTATGCAGAATCCGGGCTTTCTTACCAGTCGCCGGGCTGATGGAAAAAGACGCTAAAAGCCGCATCCAGTCGCCGTGTCGCTGGTTTTGAAATCGTCATCGGCGTAACCATCTGTATGGAAAGATTCGGCGTAGATGTTGCGACAAACAACCGGATACCAGAAATACGTGGTGCAGGTGGCGCGATGCCCTGAACGATGATCCTAGCACTGCGACCACCAGCTGGACGGCTGGGAGAGCGGTCGGAGGAAGCCATCCACCCAAATTTGCTGCTCGAAGAGATCGGAATCGCTTGTATGTGAGCCATAATGCCCGAATCCCGCGGGTTCCCAGTGAATCCAGGCGTCCGTATATCCACTACGATAAAGGGCCATGGGGTCGATCGAGAGTGGGGCTGCTTCGGACGCCTTAAGCGCCCGAATCGGCGTTCGCCGGATTGCTCCCGGTTCGAACACCTTATATCCACTTGCTCCGGGAACCATGCCGGGAAATGATGGGCCCAGTTGAGGATCCAGTACGGTTGTCGTATTGGATTCGGATTGGGGCGTGGCTTCAGCAGAGGGGGGCTCTGTTTGTGCATAGACAATCTCCGTCCACATTTCCGGTGGACGCACTCAAGAGAACAGCCAGAACGATTCGTTCAAGTATCTCCTGGATCCGCATTGCTCGCCTCCTGCGGGAGATCAGTCTCTATTTGAAGCTTATCCCATTGTGTTGTTCTCATGGTCCCCATCGATGAGGGATCGGTCTGTCCCGATCGTGGGGGGACAGGGGCCGGTGGCCCGGATAGGTTGGAGCCAGCGGGGGATGGGGCCGGTGGAAGGGGCAAACCTTCCGGCGATCCTCCCTTTCCTTTGAGAATCGATTTCGATTCTGTCCCGCCGGCGCGGGCTGGGGTTCCCCTAAGGAGGGGCAAAGACAGATGGAACCCCCGGATCCACAGGGTGCAAGGTGCCCAGGGGCGGGGCACCGCTTCACCCGGTTCCGCCGGAGCTGGTTCTCGGGCCTCTGCATTACAGACAAGTATCTCTGGCGAATTCAACGCAGGGACCATAAGCGCACGGTTCCATCGATGGAGCCGGAAGCCAGGGTCTGTCCATCCGGTGAAAGCTTCAGGGCCACGATGGCATCTGTGTGTCCGTTCAGAGACTGAAGGAGCGCTCCATCCGGCACCCGCCAGATCCGTATCCCTCCATCCCCGGTGCCGGAGGCCAGCCAGGTGTTCCCCGGCCCGAAAGTCAGGCGAAGCACCGCCTCGGAGCCCGCTGGCCAGCGGGCAACCGGCTGTCCGGTGGCGGTTGCATATAAAGCGATCCAGGTGCCAGGAAGCCCGCGCTCCGCCACCGCCAGCCATTCACCCCCGTCTGACAGCGCGAGGGCTTCAATGGCCATCCCGGTCGTCGACCTCACGGGCGGCCGCCTGGCTCCCGTGGAGACCTGCCAGATCCCAATCTCCCGGCCATCGGAGGCAGCCACCCAGGTTCCATCCGGTGAGAAAGTCACCAAAACAGGGGGGGTTCGGAAAGCCATCCCAGATGACGGATGATCTGTCCATCGGTGCGGCGGATCAGCCGGAAGCCGCCCTCCGAATCGCTCAGGGCGAGGATCTTCCCATCTGGCGAGAAGGCAGCCCCACCTCCTCCCCCGGGGATCCAGAGCGTGCGCGTTCCATCCGCCGTCCGCCAGATCCCCCATCCAGCCGCTCCCGTTGGGTGGGGATCGGGGGCCAGCGCCCAGCGGCCATCGGGAGAGAGGGACAGAGCGGCCATAGGCTCCGCAGATAGATTCAGGCGCTGCACGCGTTGGACCCCATGGCCGGTGACCCTCCAGAGGGATACAATCCGCTGAGGGGTATCGATGGGTCGCTGGCTGTAGGTGGCGATCCACAGCTGATCCTTCCCAAAGGCCAGGTCCAGCACTGGCTCCAGATATCCCTCCCAGCGACCCTCCTGTGTCCCTTCTGGGAGGCGTCGGATCTCCACAGTGCCCCCCGAGGAAGCGATGGCCAGCCGCAAGCCCTCCGGATCGAAGGTTAGCCCGACGATAGCGCTTTCGGACACCTCACTTTGCCATCGGAGGTGGAAACGCATCCCAACCTGCTCCCAGACCTGCACGGTTCCCCCGTCGGTGCCCACGGCCAGCCACCGGCTGTCCGGCGAGAAGATCAGATGGCGGATGGCTCCTCGACCGCTGATGGAAAGCTGCCGCCCAAGCGATCCCTCGCCCCCGGAATAGAGATATACCTCCTTGGCGATCCCAACCGCGAGCCACGCGCCGTCCGGGGAAAGGGCGAAGGTCCGGGCAATCTCTCCGGGCGGGAGAGGCCATTCCGTCTGGTGAATCAGGGAGCCGTCCTGGATCCGCCGCCATTCTCCCCGGGTGGGACCTACCAGGATCAGTGTCTTCCCATCCGGAGCGAAGGCGAGCCATCCGGCCTCATATGAGGGGATCGGCTCGAGCTCTTCACCTTCGGGGAGGCGGATCCGGCGCACTTCAGATTTCGAGGGAATCCAGGCCAGCTGGCGGCCGTCCGGTGAGAAGGCCAGGGTGGGGGATTCGAAGCCGGGATCGATTGTCCTGGGGAGGACCCGGATTCGCTGGGGGTTTTCTTCCAGGTGGGCCCACAGCCACAGATCTCCTCCCACCAGGGCGGCCAGCCAGTGGCCATCCGGAGAAATGGCCAGGGCCTTCAGCCGGGCCGGGAGGGTCTGTCGCCATATCACGGCTCCGGTCTGGGGGGCGATGCCCTCCAGGCTAACGGTAGTCCCCACGATCAGCGGGGATCCCCTGGAGCTCCAGGCGATCTCCCGCAGGATGCCCTTTCCGATCACCTGTTCCAGGCCGAACCCCGGAAATACCGTGAGGGCCTCCCGGGTCGGGGAAGGAGGAGGCAGGGGGCTCTTTCCCAGCTCGGGGGTCCGGACTCCTCCCTGGGCCGGTAGGGAAGGAGAAGGCACGACCGGGGGGATAGCGCGGTATTCACAGGCAGCGATCCCCCATATACCGATCCCAATGAGCCCGAGAAGCATATTCCACATCCTGCGCATCGCCGTATCTTCTCCTCCTATGGGGCCCTTTGTGCATGGCAGGGTGTCGAATAATCGAAACGATAAAGATGTCGCAATATCGACGGGTGATACCTGATAAGGTTGGGCGTTTCGACATGGATAGTGAGGGCTTCCATTACAGTAATTATCAAGACCCGTGATTCGTCCAGTAAACGGTGCATAGACATATACAGTAGGCATGGCCCCCTCCATTTCATGGATTAATAACATTCAATGATTTTGACAGTTTAATGATAGATTCTAGTTTGGAATCATGCTCGCCGATAAGTAAGAAGGTATAGGACATTTTGTTGAATCCAGAGCACCAGGTGTCCCTGGGCGCTGGGGAGCCGCAGCCCTGGCCGGGGGGTGAAGGACACCTTCTCCGGAAAGATGGGCTCCTCCGGCCGCTCCGGTCGATAGACCGGCCACACCGGATACGGACGGGGATAAAACGGCTGCGCCACCAGACGCACCCTGGGTTCGCCGCCCGGCTCCCCGAAAGCCAGCGAGACCGAAAAGATGGCACCGGATTTCCGGAACACCGTAGCCCAGGCCCCCTGGAACTCCAGGCCCGGGGGAGGCGGCGTGGGCCAATAGAGATAGAGGGGGAAATTCAGGCGGGGGGGCCAGGCCTCCAGGGGCTCCATTGGGTGGGTATCGCCGCGCAGTTCAGCCTCCGCCTGGGGGTCTGCGGTCTGGCACAGGATCGGCGCTGGCGTGTGCTGGACCCATCGAGGAATGGGGGTGCCGGGGGGCAGCAGCAGGAAGCCTTCCCACAGCTCCCCCTCGCTATCCGTGGGGGGTGTGGGGGGAGCCGCGGCCGCTGGGACGGGCCGGCCCAGGCCCCGCAGGGCGATCCATCCGGCCAGGGCG
>NZ_DAOUCJ010000061.1 GCF_034432235.1 Thermoflexus sp.
GGAGAGGAGGGGCCTATGAACCGGTATACCTGGCTGACGATCAGCGTGATTGTGGTTCTGCTGGCGGCATGCACTGCTCCTCCCACGCCCGCACCGACGCCGAAAGTCGGAGCCCCTTATAAGATCGGCTTCATCGCCTCCATCACCGGGCCCGGAGCCAGCCTGGGCGTCCCCGAGCGAAACGTCGCCCAGCTGGTTCAGGAGCGGCTGAAAGCCCAGGGAGGGATCGTTGGGCCGGATGGGGTGCGCCACGAGGTGCAGATCCTCATCTTCGACGACGAAAGCAAAACCGATACCGCCGCCAGCGTCGCCCGGCGTCTGATCGAACAGGAAGGCGTGGTGCTCCTGGTGGCCGGCACCCTGAGCGGCCCCAGCCTGGCCATGGTCCCCATTGCCACGGAGGCGAAGGTGCCCATGATCTCCATGGCCTCCGCCCGCTCCATCATCGAGAACCCCGAGACGAAGAAGATGCGCGAATGGATTTTCAAGCCGGTGCCCGAAAACCTCCACTCCGCCCAGATGCAGGCGGACTACCTGAAGGCGGTGGGCGTGACGAAGGTTTGCCATCTCTACGAGAACACCGCCTACGGCAAGGACACCTTCGCCAGCGCACAGGCGATCTTCCCCCAGGCAGGCATCGAGATCGTGTATGGCGATGCCTTCGAGCGCACCGCTACGGAGTTCCCCCAGGTGGAGAAGGTGAAGGCGAGCGGGTGCCAGGCGGTGGTCATCGGCTCCATCCCGCCGGCCTCGGCCCTGGTGAACGTGGCCGTGCGGGACGCCCTGCCCGATATCCGCATTGTGCATGGCCACGGCTCCTGCAGCCCGGACCTGATCAAGAACGCGGGGGCAGCAGCGGAAGGCACGGTCATGCCCTGCGGCAAGATCCTGGTGGCGGATCAGCTGCCCGACGCGGACCCGGTGAAGAAGCTGAATCTGGACTTCATCAAGGCCTATCAGGACTTCACCAAAGGGGAACCCATCAGCACCTTCGCCGGCCATGCCTATGATGCCCTGCAATGGGCCATCGCCGCCCTGAAGACCCTACCGGATGGCCTGCCCCTCGCGGAACAGCGAGCAAAGGCCCGCGAGGCCCTGGAAGGCCTGCGAAACTTCCCAGGCACCCACGGGATTTTCAATCTGAGCCCGCAGGATCACCTGGGCTTCAATTACACGGATTTTGTGATGGTCGCAGTGAAGAACGGGAAGTTCCAGATCCTTCCGAAGGAGCAATGGAAGTAGGGCGTATCCGGCTCGGAATTCAGGGGAAGGGCTGGCCCGAATTCTGGGGAGCATGAAGCACGGGTTCGGAGACTTGCGGGCTGCCAAAGGGCCAGCCCCCCCATCTCCAGAATCCGCTGGCGAGCAGGATCAAAATCGCATAGATGGTCCATGATTCGAGAAGGGCGTGGGGGAAAAAGGGTTCGAGCCCTGGAAGGCGCCCGACACGCGCAGATCACCGTGGCGGTGGGGGGGATGATCGCCTTTCTGATCCTGTTGGGCCAGCGCCATGGCTTCGGCGCGCTGGAGTATCTCCAGTTCGTCCTGGATGGGTTGCGTGGGGGAAGCATTTACGCGCTGGTCGCCCTGGGCTTCGTGCTGATCTATCGGGTCACAGGGGTCATTAACTTCGCCCAGGGCGCCTTCGTGATGCTCGGCCCAATGCTCACGGCGTTTTTCTATGAACAGAAGTGGCCTCCTGCTCCCGGCCTCCGCCTGGCCCTGGCCGCGCTCCTATCCGTGGGGATCGTGGGGGCGCTGGGGATGACGATCGAGCGGCTCACCCTCTATCCGTCCCGTCGTGCTTCCCCCCTGACCCGGATCATCATCACGGTCGGCGTATATCTGGTGCTCCAGGGCGGCGCCCTCCTGCTCTGGGGGCCCTACGCGAAGGTCCTGCCTTCTTTCACCACCCTGAGCCTGTCCGATCCCACCTTTCGCTTCGGCGGGGTACGGGTGAAGGCTCAGAGCCTGTGGATCGCTGGCACCCTCATCGTTACCCTCCTGGCCCTCGGGTTGTTCTTCGGACGCACGGTCGTCGGCAAAGCGATGCGGGCGTGCGCTGTGAATCGCCTGGCGGCCCGGTTGATGGGCATCCCGGTGGATACCATGAGCACCCTGGCGTTCGGCATGGCAGCGGCCATGGGCGCCATCGCCGGGATCGTCCTGGGTCCAGTGACCCGGGCCACCTACGATATGGGTTTGGAGCTGGGGTTGAAGGGCTTTGTGGCCGCCATCATGGGCGGGCTGGTGAGCTTCCCCGGAGCGGTCCTGGGGGGCCTGCTCCTGGGGGCGCTGGAGAATCTGTGGGCAGGAGTTACGGTGGCCGGCTTTAAAGATCTCTTCGCCTTCCTGGTCCTGATCCTGGTCCTCCTGCTTCACCCCCAGGGCTTCGCCGGGACGGAGGCAGAGGTGGAACGGGCCTGAATCCAGCGAGAGGGATGCACGGAATGGGTCGCGCCGGATTCCCTTCGAACGCCATCGGGTTCGCCATCGGACTTCCGCTGATCCTCGCCATCGGGGGGCTGGAGGCCTTCCGACCGATGGGGCTCTCGCTGCCGGCCCTGACCGGGGGGCTGCTCACCCTGGACACCATGATCCGGGTCGGTCTGTTCACGATCGTGCTGGTGGGCCTGAATCTCCTGATGGGGTATGCGGGACAGGTCTCCCTGGGGCAGGCGGCCTTCTACGGGATAGGGGCCTTTCTCTCCGCCATCCTGACGGTGCGCGCCCGCGCGCTGGGCATACCCCCTGCGCTGGCGGAGGCCTGGTGGTGGCCATGGCTGGTGATGCTGGGGAGCGCCTTGCTGGTTGGCCTGGCGGCTTATGGGATCGGACGTCCGATCCTGCGGTTGCGGGGCCACTACTTGGCGATGGCCACCCTGGGCCTGGGGATCGTGGTGTATATCCTGCTCCGGGAGAACCTGGGGCTGCCTCATCTGAATCTCACCGGCGGCTTCGATGGCATCCAGGGGATCCCCCGCCTGCGGCTGGGGGAGGTCCTGCTCTGGCCGGCATGGCGCTATTACTTCCTGGTCTGGCTCTTCGCCTTCGGCGCCATCGCCCTGGGCCTGCGGGTGGTTCATTCTCGCGTGGGGCGAGCGCTGAGGGCGATCCACGGCAGCGAGATGGCCGCGGAGAGCGTGGGGATACCCGTTCCTCACTACAAAGCCCAGATTTTTGGCCTCAGCGCGGCGATGGCCGCCCTGGCCGGGAGCCTCTACGCCCACTTTCAGACCACCGTGATCCCGGCCACCTTCGGATTCGGCCCATCGCTGGAGCTGGTGGTGATGTCCGCGGTGGGCGGTATGGCCAGCATCTGGGGAGCGCCCTTCGGGGCGCTGGCCATCCTGCTGGTTCAGGAGGCGCTGCGCACCCAGCTCCACCGGGTGATCCCGAATGCCCAGGGGGAATTTGAGGCCATCGCCTTCGGCGCCATCCTGGTGCTGATGATGCTGTTCCTGCCCGAGGGACTGACCACGGGAGGGCTCCGCTGGTTCCGGAGCCGCATGGGATTACGCCCTCAGTAGGGATGCAGAGCGAAGCAACGGGTCTTGAGGCGATCGAAGGATCACGCGGGGTGAGAGCGCCGATGTGGCACGTCAGCCCGGATGGAACAGGGGAGCGATCCGAAGTGCCGTTGCTGGAGATCTTCCGGGTCTCCAAGGCCTTCGGGGGATTAATGGCCCTGATGGAGGTCTCGCTTGGTGTGCGGCCGGGCCAGATCAAGGGGTTGATCGGCCCCAATGGGGCGGGGAAGACCACGCTGTTCAACCTGATCACCGGGATGCTACAGCCGACCTCAGGGGACATCCGCTTCCAGGGGCGCTCCATCGTCGGGCTTCCACCCTATCGGATCGCCGCCCTGGGGATCGCCCGCACGTTCCAGAATGTGCAGCTGTTCCCCGGTATGACGGTTTTCGAACACGTGCTGGTGGGCGGGCACCGCCACGGCCAGAGCGGCCTCTTGGGAGCGATCCTTCAGACCTCCCGGGCCCGACAGGAGGAGCAGGCAGCGCAGGCCCGAGCATGGAGGATCCTGGAGCGGGTGGGCCTGGCGGCATGGGCGGACCGTCCGGCGGAGAGCCTGCCGTTAGGCCTGCAGCGGATCCTGGAGATCGCCCGGGCCCTGGCGGCCTCCCCCCGACTCCTGCTCCTGGATGAGCCCGGGGCGGGGTTGAATCCGGCGGAGAAGGTTCAACTGGCCCAGCTGATCCGTTCCCTTCCCGAGGAAGGAATCACGGTGCTCCTGGTGGAGCACGATATGAACCTGGTGATGGGGCTGGCGGACGAGATCGCGGTCCTGGATTACGGTCGGTTAATCGCCGAGGGTTCGCCGGAAGCGATCCGTCAGGACCCCCGGGTGATCGCCGCCTATCTGGGCGAGGAAGACGAGGTGTGGGATGCGGCTCGAGGTTGAGGATCTGGAAGTGACCTATGGCCCGGTCCGGGCGCTCCAGGGGGTTTCCCTGCGGGTGGACCCCGGGGAGGTGGTGGCCGTGATCGGGGCGAACGGCGCGGGGAAGACCACATTGTTACGAGCCATCAGCGGATTGCTGCGGCCTCGATCCGGGCGGATCCGGTTTGACGGGCATGAAATCACCGGATGGCCCCCAGAACGGATTGTGGCCCTGGGGCTGGTTCAGATCCCGGAGCGACGCCAGCTCTTCCATTCGATGAGCGTGGAGGACAACCTCCGCCTGGGGGCTTATCTGCGCCTCCGTCGGGGGGAGCGGAAGGCGGTGGAGGAAGATCTGCAACGGGTCTTCGAGATTTTCCCTCGCTTGAAGGAGCGACGGCGACAGGTGGCCGGAACGCTTAGCGGGGGTGAGCAGCAGATGCTGGCCATCGGGCGGGGGTTGATGGCCCGACCCCGGGTGCTGCTCCTGGATGAGCCCTCCCTGGGCCTCGCCCCCCTCCTGGTCCGGGAGCTCTTCCGGATCCTCCGCGCCCTCCGGGAACAGGGCCTGACCCTCCTGCTGGTGGAACAGAACGCCCGTCAGGCGCTGCGGATCGCCGATCGCGCCTATATCATGGAGACGGGGCGGATCGTGCGAGAGGGGGCGGCCGTTGATCTCCTCGCCGATCCCATCCTCCAGGCCGCTTACCTGGGAGGCTCCTCAGGTTCCATCCCGCTTCCATCCTCTTCGACGGAGGTGGCCGTCCATGCCCGTTTCCCCCGAGCAGCTGCGTCAGGTGATGCGGCGATGGGCGAGCACGGTCACGGTGGTGACCATGCGAGCGGATGAGCAGATCCACGGCCTCACCGCCACCGCGTTCACCAGCGTCTCGATGAACCCGCCGCTGGTCCTGGTCTGCATCCAGAACGACAGCCGGAGCGAGGCGCTGCTCCGCAAGGGGCGTTGCTTCGCCGTCAATTTCCTGAGCGAAGATCAAGCGGAGCTCTCCGAACGATTCGCCGGTCGGATCCCGGCCGCCGATCGGTTTGCAGGGCTCGTCCACCGGGCGGCGGTGACCGGCGCGCCGATCCTGGAGGACGCCCTGGCTTACCTGGATTGCACGGTGGCGGGAGCTTATTGGGGAGGCGATCACACCATCTATCTGGGCCTGGTGGAAGACGCCGGGATCCTCCGTGAAGGCTCCCCCCTGCTCTACTTCCAGGGCGCCTATCGACGCCTGGCCCTGAACGGAGGAGGCGCGCCATGAAGGCCACGGATCGCCTGCGCGGCTCCCTGGTGCCCCTGGTCACCCCTTTCCGGAACGGCGCGGTGGACTGGGAGGGGTTCGCCGGGTTGATCGAATGGCAGATCGCCTCGGGATCCCACGGGCTGGTGATCACCGGGACCACCGGGGAGCCCAGCGCCCTCACCTTTGAGGAGCGGGTGGGCCTCTATCGCCTGGCCGTGGAAGTCACCCGGGGCCGTGTTCCGGTGATCGCAGGGACCGGCACGAACAATTTCGAGGAGACAGTGCGGCTCTCCCAGGCCGCCCAGGCGGCGGGCGTCGACGCCCTGCTGGTGGTGGTCCCTTACTACGTGCGGCCCTCCCAGGAAGGGCTCTTCCGCTACTTCAAGGGGATCGCCGAGCGGGTGGATCTCCCGGTGATCCTCTACAACATCCCGGGGCGCACGGCCGTCCATCTGGAGATCGACACCGTGGCCCGGCTGCGAGAGGCGTGTCCCAACATCATCGGGATCAAAGAGGCGAACAAAGACTTCGAGCACATCAACCGGCTGCTGCACCGCATGGGGCGGGACTTCCGGGTTTATTCGGGGATCGAGCTGCTGTGCTTCCCGGTGCTGGCCATCGGCGGGGCTGGCTATGTGAGCGCCACCGGGAACGTGCTGCCGGATCGGGTGGCGCGGCTCTACGATCTGGTCACGGCGGACCGCTGGCGCGAGGCCCAGGATCTGCACTACGAGCTGCTGCCGCTGAACGACGCCCTTTTCATCGAGACCAACCCGGTGCCGGCCAAGACGGCCCTGGGGATGATGGGGAGGATCTCCCCGGAGGTCCGCCTCCCCCTGGCGCCGATGCGGCCGGAGAACGTGGAGCGGCTGCGCCAGGTGCTGCGCGTATACGGGCTGATCTCATAACTCAGGCGGCAAAGAGGTGGTGAGGGGGCGATGCGGATCGCACGGTTTGCGGCGGAAGGGCGAATCTGGGAGGGGGAGGTCACCCCGGAAGGGAAGCTGGTGGCCGACGGGCGGGCCTTCGATCCAGAGGGCGTGATCTGGCTCCCACCGGTGCCGCCCGGGAGCAAGGCCATCGGCCTCGCCCTCAACTATCGGGAGCACGCCGAGGAATTGTCGATCGCCCCGCCGGAGGAGCCCGCCCTTTTCCTCAAGCCCCCCAACACGTGGATCGGCCATCGGGCTCCCGTGCGCTATCCGAAAGGGGTGAAGACGCTGCACGGGGAGGTCGAGCTGGTGGTGATCATCGGCCGGCGCTGCCGACGGATCCGCCCGGAGGACGCCTGGGCGGTGATCGGCGGTTACACCATCGGCAACGACGTCACCGCCCGGGATTTCGTGGGGAATTTCTACCGCCCGCCCGTGCGGGCCAAGGGCCAGGATACCTTCGGCCCCATGGGGCCGTGGTGGGTGACCCCCGATGAGATCCCCGATCCGCACAACCTGGCCCTGCGCCTCTACGTGAACGGGCGCCTGGCCCAGGAAGGCCACACCTCCCGGATGATCCACCGCATCCCCGAGCTCATCGCCTACATCAGCTCGTTCATGACCCTGGAGCCCGGGGACACCCTCTGGACCGGCACCCCCCGCGGCATCGTGCCGGTGCAGCCCGGCGATGTGATGCGCCTGGAGATCGAGGGGATCGGCATCCTGGAGAATCCGGTAATCGAGGATAGTTAGCGGAAATATCTCCTAAAGTAATCGCTAATTTCCTCGAGAACTGTTCTTAAATCTGGCGAATCCGAGGGCAAGACATGATCTTCTGATTTATCATGCTTATGATGAGGAAAGTTGGGCAGACTCGGAAAGTGAGGGGCATTGTCATATCGAAAAACCAGAGCACCTTCGCTGCTCTGAAAATGATAAGAATACATCAATCGCCTTAATTCTGGCTCAAAAACAATAAACTCTCTGAAGAACAAAGTCGATCCGTCGATAAAATAAATATCTCTTCGCACAAAAGCGAGTTGAGCGCTTCGTTTATCAAATTCGATAGAGAAAGAATAAGAAAACGGGAAATTAGCAATATATCTCGAGATTTCTTGAAAGTATTCGTCGGGCGTCAATGCACATCAGCTCCCAGGAGAGCATCTCGTTGCGCCATCAGGAGGCGATAAAAAGCCAGCTCGCCTGCCCATTCGATGAAATCCGGATGGTCGTTCAGCTCGCCGGCCTGGAAGCGCCGCTCGAACTCCTCTGAGGACATCCCATAATGCGCCTCGAAGCGGCGGAGGCGTTCCAGAGTGCGGCGGATACCCCATTCCAGAAGCCGCGCCTCATCCCGAAGGGCGGCTTCGATCAGAGGCTTCAGGGGGATCGTTGTCGGGCTGGTGATACGAACCTGCTGGGACATGATCCGTGTCTCTCATAAATCGCTTCACGCAGAAGCGTAGTCCAGATCCAGAAAGGAGTCAAATCTTTCGCCGGCCAGCCCCATGAGATTCAATGGGGGGAGGATCCATGGAACAGCGCGATGGACTTTACGTCGTCCGCCACTTTATCGAGAACGCCTTTGTGGATGCCCTCGAGGGGGGGACCTTTGAGACGCTGAACCCGGCCACCAATCGCCCCATCGGGATCGTGGCCGATGGGACGGCGGCGGATGTGGATCGGGCGGTGCGGGCGGCCCGGCGGGCCTTCGATGAGGGGCCGTGGCCGCGCCTGCCTGCCGCCGAGCGGGCCCGCTATCTCCGCCGCATCGGCGACCTCATCCTGAAGCACGCGGAGGAGATCGCCTACCTGGAAGTGCTGGATGTGGGCATGCCCATCACCCAGGCCGGCAAGGGCGCGATCCCCCGCGCGGCGGAGAACTTCTACTTCTTCGCCGAGATGGCCACCCGGATCACCGGGGAGACCTACCCCAAAGATGGCGAGTTCCTCAACTACACGATCCGCAAGCCGGTGGGCGTGGCGGGATTGATCACCCCATGGAACACGCCGTTCATGCTGGAGACCTGGAAGGTGGCCCCATGTCTGGCGGCCGGCAACACCTGCGTCCTGAAGCCGGCGGAATGGTCCCCCCTTTCCGCCCATAAGCTCGCGGAGATCATCCAGGAGGCGGATCTCCCCCCCGGGGTTTTCAATGTCGTCCACGGCTTCGGGGAGCGGGCGGGCGCTCCCCTGGTCGCCCATCCGGGGGTGCAGCTGATCTCTTTCACCGGCGAGACGACCACGGGGATGGAGATCATGCGCAACGGCGCCTCCACCCTCAAACGCTACTCCATGGAGCTGGGGGGCAAGAACGCCGCCATCGTCTTCCCGGACGCGGACCTGGAGCAGGCCCTGGATGGGGTGATCTGGCAGGCCTTCTCTCTCAACGGTGAGCGCTGCACCTCCAACTCCCGCCTGCTCCTTCACCGGGCGATCTACGATGAATTTCTGGAACGCCTGCTGGATCGGGTCTCCGCGATCCGGGTGGGCGATCCCTTCGATCCACAAACGGAGGTCGGCCCGCTGATCCACCCGGAGCACTGGCAGCGGGTGCGGGGCTATATGGAGGTCGCCCGGTCGGAAGGGGCGGCCATCGCCATCGGCGGCGACCGGCCGCCCGATCTCCCCGAGGGCAACTACTTTGCCCCCACGGTCATCGTGGGCGCGCGGCCGGAGATGCGGGTGGCCCAGGAGGAGATCTTCGGCCCCGTCCTGGTGGTCCTCCCCTTCGAGACCGAGGAGGAGGCCATCCGCATCGCTAACGGGGTGAAATACGGCCTGGCCGCCTACATCTGGACCCGCGATCTGGTCCGGGCCCACCGGGTGGCCCAGGCCATGGAAACCGGCATGGTGTGGATCAACGCGCCCAACATCCGGGATCTCCGCACGCCCTTCGGCGGCGCGAAATACAGCGGGATCGGCCGGGAGGGCGGCTTTTATAGCTTCGAGTTCTACACCGAGGTGATGACCATCCACGTGGCCCTGACCCCGCCCCGCATCCCACGGCTGGGGGTGGGGCGGTGAGCCGCGTCGGACAGTTCCCTTCGCAGGAGCTCCAGCAGGGGGAGGGCTGAAGAATGGGCGCACGAACCGGCGCGCAGTTCCTGCAACGGATCCGGGAGCATCCCCGGGATCTCTGGCATCGGGGGGAGCGGATCGAGGATCCAACTTCCCACCCGGCCTTCGCCCGGGGACTGCATTCGATGGCCCGGCTTTATGACCTTCAGTGGGAGCGAGCCGAGGAATGCCTCTATGAATCGCCGACGACGGGCGAAAAGGTAGGCCTCTCGTTCCTCATCCCTCGTTCCCCTGAGGATGTGCGGCGGGTGAGCCGGATGATGAAGGTCTGGGCCGACGCCCACTTCGGCTTCATGGGCCGCACCCCCGATTACCTGAACCGGGCGATGGCTTACTACGCCTCCGGGGCGGATTTCCTGGGGGAGAAGGAGCCGGCCTTCGCGGAAAACATGCGGCGTTACTATGAATACCTGCGGGAGAACGACCTCTGCCTTACCCACACCCTGATCCACCCCCAGGCGAACCGGGCGGTGGGCCCATCGAAGCAGGCGGATCCCTACCTGGCGGCCCGGGTGGTGAAGGAGACCGACGGGGGCATCATCCTGCGCGGGGCGCGGATGCTGGCGACTCTCCCCGCGGTGGATGAGATCATGGTCTTCCCCTCGACGCTGCTGCGCAACACCGAGGAGGATGCCCCCTATTGCTACGCCGTCGGCATCCCATGCGATACCCCCGGCCTGCGCTTCCTGTGCCGGGAGACCCTGGATTACGGCCGCTCGCCCTTCGATCATCCCTTGGGCTCCCGCTTCGATGAGGTGGACGCGGTGGTGATCTTCCACGACGTCTTCGTCCCATGGGAACGGGTCTTCATCTACCGGGATGTGGAGCGGGCCAATCAGGCCTATGCGGCCACCGGGGCCATTGTGGGGATGGCCCATCAGGTGGTGGTGAAGAACATCGCCAAGACGGAGTTCTTCCTGGGCCTGGCCTCCCTCATCGTCGACGCCATCGGCATCGAGAGCTTCCAGCACGTGCAGGAGAAGGTCGCCGAGATCTGGATCTATCTGGAGACGATGAAGGCGCTGCTGCGGGCGGCGGAGGCGGATGCCCACAAGGACGCCTTCGGGGCCTTCCGGCCGGCCTGGCCGCCCCTGGACGCGGCCCGCAATCTCTATATGCGCTGGTATCCGCGCATCGTGGAGATCATCCAGCAGCTCTCGGCCAGCGGCATCATCGCCACAGTCACCGAGGAGGATATGAAGAACCCGGAGCTCGTCGAGGACATCCGCCGCTACTTCCAGGCCGCCCGGGCGGAGGCTTACGACCGCATCCCCCTGTTCCGCCTGGCCTGGGACGCCGCCCTCTCGGCCTTCGCCGGGCGGCAGGTCCAGTATGAGCGGTTCTACTTCGGCGACCCGGTGCGCATCGCCGGCGTGATCTTCCAGAAGCACGACCGCACGCCGTATATGGAGAAGGTGCGGGAGTTCCTGAAGCAAATGAAGGAAGAGGCCTTCGCTCAGGCGGAGGAAGCCGGGTTGTGATCTCGCCCAGCGGTTTCTCCTCCTGAGGGCTTTCAGAAACCAGGAGGGATCCATGGGGGTGTTCTCCATCACCCGTGCAGCCCATGCCGAGCTTTGCGTCACGGATCTGGAGCGAGCCCGGGACTTCTATGTGGAGGCCCTGGGGTTTGTGGAAGTCGCCCGGGAGAAGGATCGCCTCTACCTGGGCGGCCTGGAGGAGCGCGATCGCTACAGCCTGATCCTCAAGAAGGCGGACAGCCCGGGGGTCACCCATCTGGCGTTCCGTGTTGCGGACCCAGCGGACCTCGATCGCCTGGCCGATTTATATGGGCGGGCCGGGTGTCCCATCCGCTGGCTGGCCCCTGAGGAGGAGGAGGCCGGCCAGGGGCGGGCCCTTCGCGTGCAGGATCCCACCGGCCTCCCCATCGAGTTCTTCCATGAGATCGCCCGGCGGGAGCGGCTGCTGCAACGCTTCGACCTCTATCGGGGCGCCCACATCATGCGCCTGGACCACTTCAACTGCCAGGTCCCCAACGTCCAGGAGGCCTACGACTGGTGGACGGGGGAGCTGGGCTTCTACTGCTCGGAATACACGGTGACCGAGGAGGATCCGCCCCGGCTGTGGGCGGCGTGGCTCCACCGCAAGCAGAACGTCCACGACATCGCCCTGATGAACGGGATCGGCCCCCGCCTCCATCATATCGGCTTCTGGGTGGCCGACACCCAGAGCGTGTTGCGCGCATGTGACATCCTGGCCGCCCGGGGGATGGGCGGGGCGATCGAGCGCGGCCCCGGCCGCCACGGCCTGAGCAACGCCTTCTTTCTCTACCTCCGGGATCCGGACGGCAATCGCATCGAGCTCTACACAAACGACTACATCATCCCGGATCCCGACTGGGAGCCCATCCGCTGGTCGATCAACGATCCGCGCCGGGCCACCTTCTGGGGCCACATCCCGCCCCGATCGTGGTTCGAAGAGGCCTCTCGGGTGGCTCACATTCTCACCGGGGAGTGGATGCCAGTGCGGGAGCCTATGCTCGTAGATCGCCCGGTGTTCGTGACCTGAGGCCTCCTTCCGACGGGCAGCCATGGTGCGTCGACAGGAGACATTCGGGGAGGGTTTGACCATCGCCTGGGAAGAAGGCGGCGCGCACGAGGGGCCGCCCATGCTGCTGCTCCACAACGCCTGCAGCACCTTCCGGGCCACATGGGGACGAGCGCTGGAGCCCCTGAAGGCGCGGTTTTATCTCATCGGGCCGGACCTGCGGGGGCATGGGGGGAGCACCAACCCCAGCGGGCGTCTCGACCTGCGGGAGATGGCCGATGACATGGCCCTGCTGCTCGATCACCTGAGGATCCCCGCGGTCCATCTGATGGCCTTCAGCGGGGGGGCCTCCGCCGCCCTCTATCTGGTGACCCGCCACCCGGCGCGGGTGCGCTCCATGGTGCTCATCGGCAGCCACTACACGGTGCGGAACCTGCGCACCCGCGGGGACGGTTTCTGGGATCCGGAGCGGATCCGCCGGGAAGAGCCCGCCTGGTGGGCGGCGATGGTGCGCTGGCACGGCTCCGAGGAGCGGGTCCGGATGCTCCTGCGCGGCTGGCAGGAGGAGGATCGCCACCGGCCGGACTTCCGGCCTGAGGACCTCCAGGCCATCCGCGTCCCCACCCTGCTGCTCATCGGTGAGAACGACCCTATCACGCCGATCGAGCAAACGGTGGAAATGGCCCGCTGGATCCCTCACGCTCATCTGGTGATCTTCCCGGCGGCTGGCCACGACCTCATCCGGGAACGCTTCGAGGCCTTCCTGGAGGCCGTGCAGGCCTTCTGGGACGAACTGGGGATCCCCCGGGGCAGTCAGGGGGCTCTCCCCGATGGCCCCTGAGAGGGGCACGGGAAAGGAGACGCACGGGCGTCGCTCTGGAATCGTGACCCTCCCTCGCGGAGGGACATGGATTCCCATGAGCGACTGCCCTGGATTGAGCAAATCCGTATCGGGAAAGGAGGGGCCCATGGCGGTGCAGGCGAAGCCGATGTACTGGGATGAGGAGATGGAAACCATGCCGCGGGACCGGCTGGAACGGCTCCAGCTGGAGCGCCTCCAGCGCATCGTGGACTACGTCTACCACCGGGTCCCGCACTACCGGCGGAAGATGGACGAGGCCGGGGTGAAACCGTCGGACATCCGGCACCTGCAGGACATTGTGAAGCTCCCCTTCACCTCCAAGGCCGACCTGCGGGAAACGTATCCCTTCGGCATGTTCGCCGTCCCGCTCCACCAGGTGATCCGCATCCATGCCTCCTCGGGGACCACCGGGAAGCCCACGGTGGTGGGCTACACCCGCAACGACCTGGAGGTATGGGCGGAGGTGTGCGCCCGGTGCCTGGTGCTCTCCGGCGCGCGACCGGGGGAGGTGTTCCAGAACGCCTATGGCTACGGCCTGTTCACCGGCGGCCTGGGGATGCACTACGGGGCGGAGAAGCTGGGGATGGTCGTGGTGCCGGTCTCCGGCGGCAACACCAGCCGCCAGCTGATGATCCTCAAGGACTTCGGGACCCACGTGATGGCGTGCACGCCATCCTACGCCCTGGTCATCGCCGACGCGCTCCTGGCGAACGGTTACCGGCCGGGCGACCTCAACCTGCGGGTCTTCATCCTGGGCGCTGAACCATGGACCGAGGGGATGCGCCGGGAGATCGAGGAGAAACTGGGGGTCCACGCGGTCAATATCTATGGCCTGAGCGAGGTCATCGGCCCCGGCGTCTCCAACGAGTGCATCGAGGCCAAGAACGGCTCCCATATCTTTGAGGACCACTTCCTGGTGGAGGTCATTGACCCGGCCACCGGCGAGCCGGTCCCGCCCGGGACGGTGGGGGAGCTGGTCTTCACCACGCTCACCAAGGAGGCCATGCCGGTGATCCGCTATCGGACCGGGGATCTGGCCTCCATCGATCCGACCCCTTGCGTCTGCGGGCGGACCTTCGTGCGCATGTCCCGGGTGCTCGGGCGCACGGATGACATGCTGATCATCCGCGGGGTGAATGTGTTCCCTTCCCAGGTCGAGGCGGCGCTGGTGGGCCTGCCTCATCTGGCGCCCCATTACCAGCTGGTGGTCACCCGGGAGGGCCGCCTGGACCAGCTGGAGGTGAAGGTGGAGGTCACCGAGGCGTTCTTCCGCGAGGTCGGGGGGGAACTGCTGGCCGGGGAGGTGTTCGAGAGCGTGGAGGCCGTGCAGCGCCTGCGGGAGAAGGTGAACCACACCCTGGATGAGGCCCTGGGCCTTCACGTGAACGTGACCCTGGTCCCGCCGAACACCCTGCCCCGGAGCGAAGGCGGGAAGCTCCGGCGGGTGGTGGACATGCGGCCGAAGGACGCATAAGGGAACTGGATGGGCCATGGGCGATCCCTTCATGAACGCCCTGGGGCTGGAGGCGGAGATCCTGGAGCCCGGGCGGGCTCGGGTATGGGGATGGGTGCGCCCGGAGCACCTCAACCGGCACGGCACCGCCCACGGCGGCTTCCTCTACACGCTGGCGGACGCCGCCTTCGCCCTGGCCTCGAACTCCCACGGGGTCCGCGCCGTGGCTCTCTCCACTCATATGGAATACCTGCGCCCGGTCCAGGCGGGGGAGCGAGTGGAAGCGGTGGCCGAGGAGATCTACCGCGGCCGCCGGGCTGCCCTCTATCGGGTGGAGGTGCGACGGGACGGGGAGCTGGTGGCCGTGTTCACCGGATGGGTTCACCGGTTCGCGGAGTAGGGCAACTGCTTTGCAGTTGCCCTACTCTACATGAAGGCGATAGTGGGTCGGCGCAAGTTCGCGAATACAAGGGGCCACAATTCGCAGTTGCCCTACGATGTCCCCTCTTCCCACGAGGCCAGGTAGCGCTCCTGCTCCGGGGTGAGCTGGTCGATCCGGATCCCCATGGTCTCCAGCTTCAGCCGGGCCACCGCCTGATCGATCTCCCGGGGCACCGGATAGACCTGGCGCTCCAGGGAGCGGCCGTGGCGGACCAGGTATTCCACCGAGAGGGCCTGGTTGGCGAAGGACATGTCCATCACGGCGCTGGGGTGGCCTTCGGCGGCGGCCAGGTTCACCAGCCGCCCCTCGGCCAGAAGGTAGATCCGGCGCCCGTCCTTCAGGGTGTATTCCTCCACGAACTCCCGCACCCGCCGCGGCTCCCCGACGCTCATCTCCCGCAGGGCCGGGATGTGGATCTCCACGTTGAAATGCCCGGCGTTGGCCAGGATGGCCCCATCCTTCATCACCTCAAAGTGTGGACGGTCCAGGATGTGGATATTGCCGGTGGCCGTGATGAAGAGATCCCCTTCCCGCGCCGCCTCCATCATCGGGAGCACCCGGAAGCCGTCCATCGCCGCCTCCAGAGCTCGCAGGGGATCCACCTCGGTGACGATGACATGAGCGCCCATCCCCCGGGCCCGCATGGCGATCCCCCGGCCGCACCAGCCGTAGCCGGCCACCACCACCACGCGCCCGGCCAGCAGGATGTTGGTCGCCCGCAGGATGCCATCGATCGTCGACTGGCCGGTGCCATAACGGTTATCGAAGAGGTGCTTGGTCATGGCGTCGTTGACGGCGATGATGGGGTAAGCGAGCACGCCCTCCCGGGCCATGGCCCGCAGGCGGATCACCCCGGTGGTGGTTTCCTCGGTGCCCCCCAGGATCTCCGCCATCCATCCCGGGCGCTCCTTGTGCAGCATGCTCACCAGGTCCGCCCCGTCGTCCATGGTGATGTGCGGGCGATGGGCGAGGCACGACTGGATGTGGCGATAGTAAGTCTCTGTATCCTCCCCCTTGATGGCGAAAACCGGGACCTCGAAGAAGCGCACCAGGGCAGCGGCCACATCGTCCTGGGTGCTGAGGGGATTGCTGGCGCACAGGGCCACCTCCGCCCCGCCGGCCTGTAGTGCCCGGACCAGATTGGCGGTCTCCGTGGTGACATGCAGGCACGCGGAGATGCGGATCCCCTCGAGGGGGCGCTCGCGCGCAAATCGCTCCCGGATCCGCCGTAGCACGGGCATCTCCCGATCCGCCCACTCGATCCGCCGCATCCCCTGCTCCGCCAGAGAAAGGTCCTTGACGTCGAAAGGCTTGCCGTTCATCCATTCCTCCGCGGGAAAGATTTCAGGAAGACCCATCCCCCTATTGTATCGCTATCAATTTGGCGGGGAAGGAACCCTGATTCCCCGATATGGCTTTTCCCCACGGATGCCTATCCAGCTCCTTCCCTCAAACTTTGGGGGCCAGGCCGTGATATGATGTAAAGATAGGATGCCGGAGATTCCGAAGAGGAGGATCCGCGGTGACGGCGGAGCTTATCGTGATCGGCGGAGGGCTGGCGGGGTCGGAGGCGGCATGGCAGGCCGCCCAGCGGGGCATCCGCGTCCGGCTGTATGAGATGCGGCCCTATCGGCTCACGCCCGCCCACACCACCGGATGGCTGGCGGAGATCATCTGCTCGAACTCCCTGGGCTCGGACGAGCTGGAGAACGCCTCAGGGCTGCTCAAGGCGGAGCTGCGGCGCCTGGGCTCGCTGCTGATGGCCTGCGCCGACCGCACCGCCGTGCCCGCCGGCAAGGCCCTGGCGGTCGACCGGGAGCTCTTCGCCCGCTGCGTGACGGAGCACATCGAAAGCCACCCCCGGATCACGGTCATCCGGGAGGAGGTGACTGAGATCCCCGATCGCCCATGCATCATCGCCACCGGGCCGCTGACCTCGGACGCGCTGGCCGCCGCGATCCAGCGCCTGACCGGCCAGGAGTATCTTTACTTTTACGACGCCATCTCGCCCATCGTGGCCGCCGACTCCATCGATATGACCATCTGCTTCAAGGGCTCCCGATATGGCCGGGGGCAGGAGCCCGATGGGGATTACATCAACTGCCCGATGACGAAAGAAGAATACGAAGCCTTTGTGGACGCCCTGATCCATGCGGAGACGATCGAATTACGGGATTTCGAGCGGGAGGACCCGCGGTTTTTCGAGGCCTGCCTGCCCATCGAGGTGCTGGCGAAGCGGGGGCGCGACGCCCTGGCCTACGGCCCGCTCCGGCCCACCGGCCTGATCGACCCCCGCACCGGCCGCCCGCCCTATGCGGTGGTCCAGCTGCGGCGAGACAACCGGGCGGGGACGATGTATAGCATGGTGGGGTTCCAGACCAACCTCAAGTGGCCGGAGCAGCGGCGGGTGTTCCGCATGATCCCGGGCCTGCAGAACGCGGAGTTCCTCCGCTACGGCCAGATGCACCGGAACACCTACATCAACGCGCCGGCCCTGCTGGAGCCGACCATGCAGTTCCGGGGGCGACCGGACCTCTTCTTCGCCGGCCAGATCACCGGCGCGGAGGGCTATGTGGGGAACATCGCCACCGGGCTGGTGGCCGGGGTGAACGCCGCCCGCCTGCTGAAGGGCCAGCCACCGCTGATCTTCCCGATCACCACGATGATCGGGGCCCTGTGCGACTATCTGGCCCGTGCGGACCCCCGGGACTTCCAGCCCATGAAGGCCAACTTCGGGCTGCTGCCGCCCCTGGAGCGACCGCCCCGGGATAAGCGGGCGCGGGCCCTCGCCTACGCGCGCCGGGCCCTGGAAGATCTGGAGCGCTTCTGGGCGGAGAGCGGAGAGGACCGCCATATAGAGCGTTGATCCCCTTCGCCGGGGAAGCTCCGGAGGCCCACCCTGGAGGGAAGAAAAACGCCCGGAGAGACGGGCCGGAACCGAGGGTGCCCTCCCCGGCCCCCGCTCACCGATGGCTCCCCCGCCGGGTCCATGCCAGCCCCAACGCCAACACGGCCGGCGTCAGGAAGAAAGCCAGCACCGGCAACGTCTCCCGCGGGTTTGTTCGCAACTCGCCCAACAACCCTATGGGCCCTTCGTCCGGCACAATAACCCGGAACCCTGCGAAAGCGACCAGCCAGGCGAACGCGATGCCGATGAACCCGTACGGCGCGAAGGCCACTCTCTGCCTCCGCAGAAGCCCCCACGCCAGCAGCATTGGGAACACAACCACCGGCCAGAAGGGCAGCAGAACCACGAAGCCTATACCCGCAAGGGGGCTGGGGGACTGACGGACCTCCCAAGAAATAGAGATCGTGAGCCCGGCCAGGAAAACCGAATCCATGAGCGCCGCTATCAGGATCCATCCCCCAGCACCGGGCGGACCCGATGGCCGGTCCAGAGGGCCCATGCGATCGCGAAGAAAACGGCGACCAGGGGCAGGCCGATGGGGAAGTTGATCCAGGGCGCCTCATCGCCCTGGGCACGGCGGCCCAGGGCGAAGCCGATGGTGAGAAGCAACAGAACCAGGCCCAGCAGGAACAGCAGGCCTCCCCCTACCCTTCGTCCGAATCATGCTGGCCCTCCTTCCCTCACAACGCAGCGCCGCCGATCGTCGTGAAATCGGGGCGGAAGCCCTCACCCTCAACCGCAGCCTTCAAAGGCCGCCTTTATCGGCGCCGCCGGGGTCTGGAGAGCGAAAATGCAAGGAGGTGGTTTTCCCCGATCCGTTCGGCCCCAGCAGCCCCACGACCTCCCCTCGCTTCACCTCCAGCGAGAGATCTTCCACCACCCGCATGCGACCGAACCCCTTGCAGAACCCCTCCGCCCGCAGCACCGTTTCCCTCATCGCGCCCTCCCTTCCCTCAGACAGCTCCCCCCAAATCGGCATCCCCGGAGATCGTCAGGGGTTCCGCCCAGCGTTTCAGCCGCTTCCCGCTCCCGATCCAGATCCCGATCCGCGCCGCCAGCCCCAGGGCCGCCTCATTAGGCGGGATCCAGAGCCGCCGGCAGACGGAGGGGATGCGCCAGGACCGATCGGATCGGGATCACGAGGAAGGGCGCGAAGAACAACCCAGCGAAATCGCTCAGCTTCCCGGTCCAGAAGGAGGGGAAGTGGGCGATGAGGAGGTGATCATTCAGCAACCGCACAAGGACGCTCAGCAGGACGGCCGGATGTCCAAAGGCGCGCTCGCTGATCCGGAGGCTCTCTCTCATCGCGCGTCCTCCCACCCCCCACGCGGGCGAACCCGCCGGCTCCCCCCTACCCCCCCAGGACCCGACGCACCTCCCTTCGCAGGCGCTCCTGGTCCTCCGGGGAGAGCGAAGGGGAGTCGGGGGTAAACGAAGGCAGCTCGATCACCGTAATGTTCCACGCCCCGGCCAGCTCCCGCAGGTTCTCCAGCGTTTCATCCCAGCGCTGGTTGACCGTCAGGATCTTCGCGGTGTAGGTCCCCAGGTTCTCCCGCCCGCAGGCCGCGTTCAACTGGTCCAGGCCCTCTTTCTTCTTCGCTTTCTCGCCCGTCTTCGCCTGGATCACGCCCACCTGGTTCCCCAGCCGCACCACCAGGTCCAGCTCCAGCGCGCCGCCGAGGATCACGCCCTGCTTCACCTCATCCACGCACCCCTGCAACGCATCCCGGATCGCGGCCTCGAACCGGGCTCCCAGATCCTCCTTCGGCCGCATTTGCTCCGGATCGCGCCCCACATGGGCCCGGATGTAGTCATTGATCGTCAGCAACGCGGGCAGCACCTCATCCCGGGCCTTTCGGTAGCCGTGATCCCCGAACTCATACCGGTAGAGGATGGACCGTCTTCCCTCGCTCTGGAGATACACAAAGGGCGCGCGCCGGCTCTCCGCGATCCGATAGGCGGCCAGGACCATTGTTTTTGTGCCGCCGGTGAGGTTGAACACCAGCTCGGAATCGGCCCATCCTTCCTCCCGGATCCGCTGTTCCAGATCCCCCGCGATCCGCTCGATGTCGTAGGGATCGGTGGGGAGCATGGTCACAGGGATGCGGTCCCTTTCCTTTACCAGCCCCTCCAGGCGCTCGGCGATCGTCCGGGTTCGATCCGTATACTACGAAAACCGCCCGCGCGGGCTTCAGATAGCGGAGGGGAAGCAGGTTCGGGATGGGTTGCTCGCCGATCAGGGAGATCATCACGGCCATGGCAACTTCCTGCATTCACAGGATCCGGGGTCCAGGGGAAGCCCTAGCGGGCCGGCGATCGGGGGCCTCAACGGGTCACCAGAGGCAGGAACACGCACCCCGTGGTCTCTCGAAAACGGCCCGCGAACCCGGCGGCCAGATCCAGAACCCCATATCCATTGTATTTCATCGGCCCATAGCGCATGAAAGCGAACAGCCGGAGGCCCCGGGCGCGCATCTCCTGCAGCCAGGAGGGATCCAGCATCCGCAGCAGGTCCTCCCGCATGACGTCGAGCCGTTCGGCATACGGCCACCCCGGGTTATAATGGGCCAGCCCGATGGGCTTCCCGTAAGGGGCGAAGAGCTCCCCGTTCATCCGGATCTGATCGGGGTTCCCCAGCCCGCCGTTCTCCGCGGCCCGGCGGCCGATCATGCTCTGGAAGAAGATCCAGTCCGACTCCCGGATCAGGGGCTCGAACAGGCGGACGAAGCTCCGTCCGGCCTTCTCCTCCGGGGTGTTCTCATCGAAGGTCGCCAGCCAGCCCCCGAACCCGATCCCCACCTGAGCCCGGGGGGCCCGCGCCCGGATGGCCGCCATCGCCTCCCGCAGGCGCGGGATCAGCTGGTCGTAGTATTCCCGGGTGACCGCGTTGTAACGATCCGAATAGTGGAGAGGATCGGCGCACGTGCGGTCGTAGCGGCATGCCGGATACGTGGAGAACTCGGTGGCCAGGACGAAGTAGACGGTCCGGGGGTAATCGGCGAGCATCGCCGACAGCTCCGCCACATCCTGGACGAAGGCTTCGGAGATATGGTAATCCCCGAAGGTGGGCGGCCCGTAAGCGGGGTTCTGCCCGTCGTAGTTTTCCCAGGTGATGATCATCAGCTCGTAGCCCCGCGCCCCCCACTCCGCGAAGCGCCCCCGCGCCGCCCAGTCCCGGAAATAGGAGAGATCCCCGTGAACCCGCCCCGTGGCCGGATCGCGGTAGCCGTTCAGCCAGGCGACCGCGACGTCCGGCCGCAGGGCTTCCCGGACCGGCGGGGCCTCGGGGTCGTAGCCATCGAGCAGGCGCTCCGGATCCTCGCCCAGGCCGATGCGGTAGGGGCTGGGGCAGGTGGAAAGGACCTCCGCCGATGCAGCCGGCCGTTTCGCTGAGGAGGGGATCCTCGGACCTAACCCTCCGACCCCCTTCCCGACAAGGGAAGGGGGAACGAATTCTCCCCTCCCCGAAGCGGGGAGGGGTTGGGGGAGGGGTCCCCTCTGGACGAGATCGCCGTCGGCCTCGGCGTAGAAGGAGCCCCAGTGGGGGTTGACGCCGTGGATGCAGGAGGGGGGAAGCTCGTGGCGGACAGGATCATCGGCCTCCACCTCACCGATGGAGAGGTAAGCGATGGCGCGGACCCCGGCGGCGGCCAGGGCTTCGAGGTCGGAGGGGGAGAGGACCGGCTGGACGCTCGCCAGATCGACCTGGAGGAGGCGGGGGAGGGGTGGATGAGGCGAGTAATCCACCAGAAAACGGCGGATCGGCCGGGGGGTGGATGTGGAGGGGAGAGCGGAGGGGAAGGCCGCACAGCCCAGGGCGACGAGGGCGAGCCCGAAAACCCAGCGTCCAGAGCTCACACTCTCCATCTTACTTATCATAAGGCACCTCCTTATCATAGGGCACCTCATAGGGCACTGGAATCGCGCAGCGGGAAGCGGGCTCCGGGGATCCATCCGGCGGCCTTGCGGAGGCAGGCGCCCTCTTCGCGGACGCCTCCCCCGCTACTGAAGATCCGATCTACCGGACTCTCCCGGCGGATGGATCTCGATGGGGCGATCGAACGACGAGAGGGTCAGCTGCCACACCGTGGGATCCTGGGGATCGCTCTCCCGCTCCATGAGGCGGACGCGCAGGATCCGGAAGCGCCCGGCATCTACCCAGAGGTCCGCCTGCAGCCGCCCCGTGATCATCCCGGCGGACCATTCGGCCAGCGGCCCGCTATCCAGTTCCCCATAAAGATGATAAACCCGGGTGCCCTCCAGGGTCTCCATCCGGACCTCCGGAAGGGACGCCCGGGCCATCTGCGCCGGGAGGCCCCGCTCCGCATCGAAGAACACCCGGGGATCGATCACCACGCCTCGCTCCGGGGTCAGCTCCTCCCAGCGTCCCACGCCCGACAGGGCGATCCAGGCGCGATCGCTGATGCGGAGGACGCGGATCTCGGTGATCGCCCCCAGGCTGAAGACCCGCACGACGCCCTGCAGGCGATCCGGCTGGACCACATCCCCTTCCACCCGGCGAAGCATCCTCGTCCGGGCGAAGTCCAGATACTCCGGCGCCCCGGTCCGCTCCAGGACGAAATGGACGCTCCGGGCCCGGGCCAGGATCTCCGAAGGGGGAAGCGTCGGGGCCGGCTCCGGGCGGAGGCCGTGGATCGGCTCATCTCTGGATTTCCATCCTCGAGACCCCCGCATTATAGGTGCGAGGGCATCCGTTCCCTGTAATACTCCTGGAGGCTTTTCACCGTGAAGGCGCGTTCCCGCATGGCCCGGATGGCCTGGACAGCGGCTGCGGCTGCCGAGAGGGTGGTGAGCAGCGGCACACCATACCGCACCGCCGCCTGGCGGATCCGCATGCCGTCCGTGTAGGCTCGCGGGCCCAGGGGCGTGTTCAGGATCAGCTGCACTCGTCCCTCCCGGATGGCATCCACCACGTGGGGAGAGCCCTCGCTGACCTTGTTCACCACCTCCACCGGGAGCCCCACCCGCCGCAGCGCCTCCGCCGTCCCCCGCGTGGCCATCAGCCGGAAGCCCAGTCGATAGAAGTCCCGGGCGATCTTCAGCACGCT
Source organism: Thermoflexus sp. (assembly GCF_034432235.1). Lineage (NCBI taxonomy): Bacteria > Bacillati > Chloroflexota > Thermoflexia > Thermoflexales > Thermoflexaceae > Thermoflexus > Thermoflexus sp. The sequence continues at coordinate 22,902 of NZ_DAOUCJ010000061.1, forward strand.
TCCCTTGTCGAAATCGTTCACCGAAAGCAGCACCGTCCCGCTCAGCGGCAGCGCGTCCCCGGCCGCCATCTCCGCCTTGGCGAAGGCATGGCCGAAGGTCTCCGCCCAGCCCATCACTTCTCCGGTGGATTTCATCTCCGGCCCCAGGATGGCGTCGGACCCCGGCAGCTTCCGGAAGGGCAGCACCGCCTCTTTCACGAAGAACGCCCGGACCTCAGGGGAGCGGGTAAAGCCGATCTCCTCGAGGGTCTGCCCCAGCATCACCCGGGTGGCGATCCGCGCCAGGGGGACGCCGGTGGCCTTGCTGATGAAGGGGACGGTGCGAGAGGCCCGCGGGTTGGCTTCCAGGACGTAGACGATGTCGTCTTTGATGGCGAACTGGATGTTGATCAGCCCCCGCACCCCCAGGGCCAGGGCGATCCGCTCGGTGTATTCCTCGATGATCTGAAGGTGGTAGCGGGAGATTTTATAAGGGGGAAGCACGCAGGCGGAATCCCCCGAATGCACCCCCGCCTCCTCGATATGCTGAAGGATGCCCCCGATGACCACCCGCTTCCCATCGGCCACGGCATCCACTTCCGCCTCATACGCGTCTTCGAGGAACCGATCGATCAGCACCGGGCGCTCCGGCGAGACCCAGACCGCTTCCTCCATATAGGCCTTCAGGGTTTCCTCATCGTAGCAGATGGCCATCGCGCGCCCGCCCAGCACATAGCTGGGCCGGACCAGCACGGGGTAGCCGATGCGCGCGGCGACCTCCAGGGCTTCCCGGATCGAGGTCGCTGTCCCGTGCTCTGGCTGCGGGATATCCAGATCCCGGAGCAGGGCGCTGAAGCGGCCCCGATCCTCTGCCAGATCGATGGCGTCGGGGGAGGTGCCCAGGATGGGCACTCCCGCCCGATGCAGGGGGAGGGTGAGGTTGAGCGCCGTCTGCCCGCCGAATTGCACAATGACGCCAAGGGGCCGCTCCCGTTCGACGATGTTCAGCACATCCTCCAGAGTCAGCGGCTCGAAATACAGGCGGTCCGAGGTATCATAGTCCGTGCTCACTGTCTCCGGGTTGGAGTTCACCATGATCGATTCGATCCCCATCTCCCGCAGGGCGAAGGCCGCCTGACAGCAGCTGTAATCGAACTCGATCCCCTGCCCGATGCGGTTCGGCCCGCTGCCGATGATCACCACCCTGGGGCGATCCGTGGGAGGCGCCTCATCCCCTTCCTCATAATGGCTGTAAAGGTAAGGCGTATAGGCCTCGAACTCCGCGGCGCAGGTGTCCACCTGGGCATAGTGCGGGCGGATGCCCGCCGCCTCACGGCGCTGCCGGACCTCTCCCTCGGTGCAGCCCCAGAGGGCGGCCAGCTGGGCGTCGGAGAACCCCTCGCGCTTGGCCTGGCGGAGCAACGCGGCCGGCACCGTTGTCAGCGTGTAGCGGCGCAGCTCCCGCTCCCGCTCCACCAGCTCCGCCATCTGGACGACGAACCAGGGATCATAACCGGTCAGGGCGCTGATCTCCTCCACGGCCATGCCCTCCATGAGGGCATCGTGGACGGCCCGCAGGCGCTCCGGGTTCGGGCAAGCCAGGGCGGCCCGCAGGTCCCCCGGCCGCCGCTCCGGGGGGAACCCCTCGAATCCCTTCGCCCCGATCTCCAACCCCCGCATCGCCTTCTGGAGCGCCTCCTTGAAGGTCCGCCCGATGGCCATCACCTCCCCCACAGATTTCATCTGGGGTCCCAGGGTAGGATCCGCGCCGGGGAATTTCTCGAAGGCCCAGCGGGGGATCTTCACCACCACATAGTCGATGGCCGGCTCGAAGGCGGCCACGGTGCGCCGCGTGATCTCATTGCGGATCTCATCCAGGGTGTAGCCCACGGCCAGGAGGGCAGCGATCTTGGCGATGGGGAAGCCCGTGGCCTTGGAGGCCAGGGCGGAGGAGCGGGAGACCCGCGGGTTCATCTCGATGACCCGCATCCGGCCGTCCCGGGGGTTCACCGCGAACTGGACGTTGGAGCCGCCCGTCTCCACCCCCACCGCGCTCATCACTGCCCGCGCCCAATCCCGCATCCGCTGATATTCCTTGTCGGTGAGGGTCTGGGCGGGCGCCAGGGTGATGGAATCCCCGGTGTGCACGCCCATCGGGTCCAGGTTCTCGATGGCGCACACCACCACGAAGTTGTCGTGGCGGTCGCGCATGACCTCCAGCTCGAACTCTTTCCATCCCAGGAGCGATTCCTCGATCAGGGCGGAGCCCACGGGGCTGAGGCGCAGGGCGAGATCCACCCGGTCGATCAGCTCCTCCCGGGAACGGGCGATGCCGGCCCCGGTGCCGCCCAGGGTGAAGGAGGGGCGGATCAGCACGGGATAGCCTGCGCGTTCCGCGAACTCCACCGCCTCCTCTATCGAACGGGCCAGGATGCTGTGGGGAACCTCCAGCCCGGCCCGCTCCATCGCCTCCTTAAACGCCAGGCGATCCTCCGCGATCCGGATCGCCCGGGGCGAAGCGCCGATCAGCTCCACGCCGTAGCGGGCGAGCACGCCGCTTTCGTAAAGGGCCGTCGCCAGGTTCAACGCGGTCTGCCCGCCCAGGGTGGGGAGCAACGCGTCCGGCCGCTCCCGGGCGATGATCTGCTCCAGGATCTCCAGCGTCAGGGGCTCGATGTAGGTGGCGTCCGCGAACTCCGGGTCGGTCATGATCGTGGCCGGGTTCGAGTTCACCAGGATCACCCGATAGCCCTCCCGCCGCAGGGCCTTGAGGGCCTGGGTTCCCGAGTAATCGAACTCGGCCGCCTGGCCGATCACAATGGGTCCCGAACCGATCACCAGGATGGAGCGGATATCCGTCCGTCGCGGCATTCCCAATCGATCTCCTAATCGAAATGGCGCAGCTGTTTTCTTTAACGGGGATTTCCGGGGCTTAGCAGGGCGCCTTCAACTCCGAACCTCGTTCAGCACCTCTTGCGCAGATTGATCCGGAGGCCAGGCCTGGCGGATCTCCTCCGCCAGATGCTCATAGGCCAGCCATTCACCGGCCCTCATGCGCTTGCCCGCCTCCATGATCGCTTCCTCCATTTGCCCTGGATCAATGGGCAACCGGAGAGGGAAACCCATGGCCTAACCCTTCCCGGATTCCCCCAGCCCCTTCACCCACTGATCGAACAGCGGATCCGCATCGTGGGGGCCGGGGTTCGCCTCCGGATGGTATTGCACCGAGAACACCGGCCGATCCCGCAACGCCAGGCCCTCCACCGTCCCGTCGTTCAGGTTCACGTGGGTGATGATCGCCCGCCGGGGATCGATCGTATCCGGATCCACCGCGTAATTGTGGTTCTGGGCGGTGATCCGCACCCGCCCGGTGGCCTCCTCTCGAACCGGATGGTTGCTCCCGTGATGGCCGAAGGGGAGTTTATACGTCCGGGCGCCGATGGCCTGGGCGATCAACTGATGGCCCAGACAGATCCCGAAGATGGGGATCCCGGTCTCCAGCAACTGGCGCACCGTCTCGACAATCCCGGGCAGCCCGGCCGGATCGCCCGGGCCGTTGGAGAGGACGATGCCATCGGGCTGCAGGCGGAGCACCTCCCCGGCGGGCGTATCCGCGGGCACCACCGTGACCCGACACCCCCGGTCCACCAGTCGGCGGAGGATGGAACGTTTGACCCCGAAGTCATACACGACGACATGGCGCCGTGGGTGGGGATCCGGATGGAACCCGTGGGGCTGCCAGCGGCCGGAGCCTTCGCTCCATGGATACGGCGCGGAACAGGTCACCTCCCGCACCATATCCCGACCCTCCAGGCCCTCCCAGGAGCGGGCCATCTCCACCAGGGCCTCGGGATCCGCGTCTTCTTCCGTCGAGAGGGCGCCTTTCATCACCCCCTTCACGCGGATCCGCCGAGTGAGGGCTCGGGTGTCGACCTCGCTCAACCCCGGGATGCCATGGCGGGCCAGATAATCCTCCAGGCTCTCGGTCGCCCGCCAGTTCGACACCATGGGGCTCAGGGCGCGGACGATGAAGGCGGCGACCTGGGGGCGATCGCTTTCCACATCCTCCTCGTTCACCCCCACGTTCCCGATCTGGGTACACGTCATCACCACCATCTGGCCGCGGTAGGAGGGATCCGTGAGGATCTCCTGGTATCCCGTCATCGCCGTGTTGAACACCACCTCGCCGACCACCGTCGCGCGGGCCCCAAAGGCCCGGCCGACGAAGACCGTCCCATCCTCCAGCGCCAGGATCCCCCGCATTCCGCCCGCCTCCGACA
>NZ_DAOUCJ010000062.1 GCF_034432235.1 Thermoflexus sp.
AGCGAGCCCTACGGTTAGCGTAATCAAGGCAAGCAAACTGAGCAAGCCTTTTGCGATCTTTAGATAGCGGTTCATTTTGCACCTCCATACTTCGTGCCTGAAGGGCGATCCGAAACGGGCCCAACGACAAAGCTCAGCCGCGCCGCCGAAGGCGGCGTCGGCTGGAGCGAGTGGTTATTAGAATGTCGTTGCGGTTGGGCGCGGAGTGTGCTATCCTGATCGCGATGAGTGACGGGAACGCACCGGGACGGAGCGTGTGGGCGAGCCGCCGCGGCCTATGGGATGGTCCCTGACCAAGCCCGCTTGTGTTATTTGGCTCCCCGTCGCATACTCTCATCTGGGACAGCCTCTCTTCGCTGAGCCCGCATCGGTAGTTGAACCGCCTGCCCCAAACACCTGCACTTGCGTAACCGCAGGTGCAAGTGTCCGCGCCCAACCCTATCTTATGGAGGCTCACATGGACAACTCTCTCTCACCGCGCTTCGTCGGCATTGACCTGCACAAACATTTTGCCGTCGTCGCCGCCGTCAACGCTCAGCAACGCCTCGTCCTGCCACCCACGCGCCGCATTGACCTCGACGAGTTCCCTGCCTGGGCGCCCACCCATCTCTACCCCACCGATGTCGTCGTCCTCGAAGCCACCAGCAACGCCTGGTGGCTCTACGACCTCATCGCCCCTCTCGTCCAGCGCGTCGTCATCGCCAACGCACTCCAGGTCAAGTGGATCGCGCACGCCGCCGTTAAAACCGACAAACATGACGCCGTTCGCCTCGCCAAACTCCTCGCCGCCAATCTCATCCCAGAGGTCTGGGTGCCACCCCTCACGTCCGCGAACTCCGTGCCCTCCTCGCCCATCGTCGCGCCCTGGTCAAACAGCGCACCGCCGTCAAGAACCGCCTCCACAGCGTTCTCCATCGCCATCACGTTAACCCGCCCACTGGCGACCTCTTTGCCGACCACAACCGCGATTGGTGGCTCGCCCTCGACCTTCCACCTACCGAACGGCTGCGCACCCACCAGGACATCGCTACCCTCGACCACATCGAACATCTCCTGGCCGACCTGGACGCCGAACTCGCCCGCCTCAGCACCCAGCCGCCCTGGAACGAGTTCGTGCCGCTCTTAATCCAAATCCCCGGCCTGGCCCTGCTCAGCGCTATGACCGTCCTGGCGGCCATCGGCGACATCTCCCGTTTCCCCACCGACAAGCAGCTCGTCGGCTATGCCGGCTTGGGGGCTGGCGTTCGGCACAGTGGCAAGTCACACCACGACGGCCACATCTCCAAACAGGGCCGCCGTGACCTGCGCCGGGTGCTCATCGAGGCAGCCTGGAGTGCCGTCAACACCCATCCCTACTGGAAGAGCCAGTTCGCCCGCCTGTGCCGCCACAAGCCGCAAGGCGTTGCCATCGTGGCCATCGCCCGCAAACTCCTCGTCGCCATCTGGCACATCCTCTCCGAACGCGTCGCCGATTGCCACGCCGAACCCGCGATGGTCGCCTGCAAACTGCTGCGCTGGTCCTGGCAACTCACCGACGAGCAGCGCGGCGGCCTCACCTCCCGCCAGTTCGTCCGTTACGGCCTCTTGCGCCTGCAGCTTGGCCACGACCTCAAAGACCTGACCTACGGCGGCAAGCCGCGCGGTCTGGCCCCGGTCGACGAAATCCTGGCCCTCTTCCCTGAGTTGGCCCCTCTGGCCTGATCGGGAAGCGGCCCCAATTGCATAGCACCTTTCGAGCCCGCGCCGCGAAAAAAGTGGGCGCTGGGGAGGGGGGAGGTATGTCTTATGCCCGCCTGATCGAGCGGGAATGGAATTGGACAAAGATTTTTTGGATAAAGAGGAACTGGAGGGATTCACCCGGCGGGTCGCGGAATCCCGGCCGGGCATCGCGGAAATCGCCGCATGGCGGAGAACCCACACCGCCCCCGAAGACCGGGAGCCTCCCCGGCTCCCTGCGACCCGCTGCAAACCCCTCCTCTTCGAGCGCCCCAGCCGCTTTCTCACTTCCCGCAGGTTGTTGCAGACCGCCTTCGGACGCCGAGCCCCCGCGAGGGGGCCTGCACGATGCCGGCGAACAGCCTGCGCTACGCCAAAACCGCATCGTTTCCCGTGAGTTGCGTCATGTAAGTCATGCTATGGATCATCCGCCGCGGAATGGCGAGGCCCTGCGCTTAGGAGGCCACCCATTGCAAGATTTCCTCGGCGAGACGGAGGCGCGCGGCGGGATCCAGAATGCGGATATCGGTGACCAGCGGGCGGATCCCCATGGCCTCCACCGCGGGGGCCAGGGCGGCATCGGCGCGATCGAGCACAAAGCCGTCCAGGAAGGACCGATAGCATCGGGCGACGCCGAGAGCGGAAGGGGCCTCTCCCAGCTCGGCCATCATTTTGGCCGCCGGCCCTTTCAGCGCCTGCCCGCCGATGATGGGCGAGACCGCCACGACGGTTCGATCCTGCAGCAGCTCCCGAACGCCCGGAAGGGCCAGGATGGGGCCGATGCTCACATACGGATTCGAGGGGGCGATCACCACCAGATCCGCCTTCTCCAGGGCGGCCTGGGCCTCCGGAGATAGCCGCGCCCCTTCCAGGCCTTCCCAGCGAAAGCCCCGCACCCGCGGCTGGCACCCCCGGCGCACGAAGTAATCCTGAAACGGCAGCGGCCCCTCCTCCGTGTCCACGATCGTCCGCACCGGCTCGTCGCTCATCGGCCAGATGGCGACCTCCACCCTTAGGGCGCGGCGAAGGCGGGCGGTGACCTCGCTCAGCCGCAGGCCCTGACGCAACAGGAACGTGCGATAAACGTGAGTGGCCAGATCCCGATCCCCAACCCGGAACCACGTCTCCCCACCGTATCGCCCCAGCATCTCCAGCGCTCCCCAGGTATCCCCCCGGATCCCCCATCCGGTCTCCGGGTTGGCGATCCCGGCCAGGGTATACATCACGGTATCGAGATCCGGGCACACCACCAGGCCATGCCATTCGAAATCATCGCCGGTGTTCACGATCACCGTGAGATCCTGCGGCGGCACCGCGCGGGCGAACCCCTCCGCCATCCGCGCGCCGCCCACCCCTCCGGCCAGAACCACGATCCGCATGGCGCATCCCTCCTCTTGGATCTCGCTCCGGGCAGTGGAGTGCGGTGCCTAGGCACCGCACTCCGTTCCGCGCCGCTCCCGACCCGATCCGGATTTGGCAGGATCCCTTCCGACCGCTATGATGGAGACCAGAAGGTGCCCATCCTTTCCCCCATCCCCCAGGAGGAGCCCTTCACCTGCGGGAGGATCCCAGCGGTCCGTATCCGGAACCGAACGCGTCATCGACAGAGCATCCTGTGCTGTCCGGAGCGCCCATGTCCCTGATCGAGGAAATCAAATCCCGACTGGATATCGTCGAGATCATCGGCGAGAGCGTCCCGCTGCGCCGCTCGGGGAAGAACTATATCGGGTTCTGCCCTTTTCATCATAATGTGCGCACGCCGGCCTTTGTGGTTTTCCCCGATACCCAGACATGGCGGTGTTTCGGCGCCTGCAACACCGGCGGGGATGTCTTCCAGTTCGTGATGCGGCGGGACGGGCTGACCTTCGCGGAGGCCCTGCGGGTCCTGGCGCAACGGGCTGGCATCCCCCTCGAGCCGAAGACGCCGGAGGCCGAGGCCCGGGAGCGGGAGCGCGCGCGCCTCCGCGAGGTCCTGGAGGCCGCGGCCCTGTTCTATCAACACCAGCTCCGTCACAGCCCGGAGGCGGAGCCCGCGCGGGCATATCTGGCCGCCCGGGGGCTTACTCCCGAAACCATCGAGGGCTTCGGCCTGGGGTATAGCCCCAGCGCCTGGCATGCGCTCATCGATTTCATGCGCCACCGGGGCTTTTCGATGGAAGCCCTTCAGGCCGCCGGCCTGGCAGTGATCCGGGAGGACGGCACGGCCTTCGATCGGTTCCGGGGCCGCCTGATGATCCCGATCCGCGATCCTCAGGGCCATGTGATCGGCTTCGGAGCCCGGGCGCTGGGGGGCGAGGAGCCGAAGTATCTCAATTCCCCCCAGACGCTCCTTTTCGACAAAAGCGCGGTGCTCTTCGCGCTGGATCGGGCCCGCGCGGAGATCCGACGGACCGGCGTGGCGGTGATCGTCGAAGGGTATTTCGATGCGATCATGGCCCATCAGGCAGGCTTCACCAACGTGGTGGCTGCGCTGGGAACCCGCCTCAGCGAGGCCCAGCTGCGCCTGCTGAGCCGCGGGCTGAAGCGCCTGGTGCTGGCCCTGGACGCCGACCCGGCCGGGATGCACGCGGTGTTGCGAGGGCTGGCCTCGGCCCGCGAGGCCTTCCCCGAGACCACCCTGGAGCTCAGCCCTCGGGGATGGATCCACCTGAGCGGTCAGCTCGGAGTGGACCTGCGGGTGCTGTCCCTGCCGGAAGGCGTGGATCCCGATGAGCTCATCCGCCGCGATCCTCAGGAATGGGCCCGGGCAGTGGAGAGCGCGCGCCCGGTCATCGCCTTCCTCCTGGATTACCTGGCCGCGCAGCATCGCCTGGAGGATCCGAAAGGGAAAGCCGCCTTCGTGCGGGAGATCGTTCCCATCCTCGCCGCCATCCCGGATCCGGTGGAGCGGGATGTTTACATCCAGCAGGCCGCCCGCATGGCCCGGCTGAACGAGCGGGTGCTGCTGGAGCAGGTCACCAGCCATCGCATGAGCGGGCATGAGCGGCGGGCCCGCAAGGGATCGGCGGCGCTTCTGGCCTCCGCCCCCGAGAAACCCCGAACAGGCCTCGAGGCTTTCGGAAGCGGAACGGAGGCAGAGGCGACCCTGCTGGTCATGCTGGGCATAGGGCCTGACCTCCTGCCCTACCTGAACGTCCGCTTCGCCGAGCTGGGCCTGGAGCCGCTTACCGAAGAGGATTTCCTGGATTCCACCCACCGGGCCCTCTTCCGGAACCTAACGGAGTTCGGACCGGTGGAGGATTGGCCGGAGGAGGCGACGGATCCCCAGCGCCCCGGGCTGCTCCGAACCTTGTGGCTGGAGCTTCTTCAGCGCCGCGGGCCGCTGCTGCGAGGGTTCGACCCGGAAGACAAGCGATGGGCGGAGGAGGCGTTGCGCCTGGCGCTGTGGCTCCGCGAACAGCGCCTGAAAGGAATCCTTGAAGAGCTCCAGGCGCTGGCGGAGTCCGTGCCGGATTGGCCGCAGGACGAATTCATGGCAAAATGGCAGACGCTGGCGGAAGAGCTCAATCAGACGCAACGCTTCCGATACCGCCGATGGACGATGGATGATCCGCTTTCCACAACCGTCCGACGGTAGCAGGCCGCACTGCCGAAGGGCCGCCCCAGAAGTCGAGTCTACCCGATCCGTCGGGAAAGGAGTGTCCGCGGATGTCGCAACAGCCATGGGAGAACGATGAAGAGAAGCGGGGCCTCGAAGAGGAATGGCCGGAGGAAGAGGAAGGGTTCCTGGAGGAGGAAGAGGAGGAGGTGGCGGAGGAACCCTTCCCGGAGGAACCGGAGGAGACTGAGCTGGAAGAGATCGAGAGCGAGGGGATCGAGGAGGAAATCGAGGCCCTGGAGGAGTGGTGGGGCCCGGAGGTGGCCGAGGACCCGGTGCGGATGTATTTGCGGGAGATCAGCCGGGTGCCGCTGCTGGAACCCACCCAGGAGCTGGATCTGGCCATCCGCCTCCAGGCCCCCCGGCGGCTGGATGAGATCCGCGCTGGCCTGCGCAAGCCTTCCCAGACGGATCTGGCGATCGCGGTGTATCGGGATCTGGTGGCCACATGGGAGAAGGCCACCGAGATGGCCGCCCGGCTCCGCCGTCCGATGCCCCGCCTGAGCGATCTGATCGCCGATGTCAGCCGCCCGGTTCTGGAAGCCCGCGCGCGCTCCCTCGAACCCTACCTGGAGCGCCAGCGAGGCAGCCGCCGGCTCGCCGACCTGCTCCAGCAACTGGTCCGGATCTACACGGACCTGTTGCTCCTTCCCCCCGAGGCGCTTTCGTATCTGGCAGAACATGCGGACGCGGGTTCGGCCCCGGCGGTCCGCTGGCCGAGCGAGCGATCCCTTCGGGCCCATCTTCCCCCCGAGGAACACCTGAGCCGGTGGTGGCGACATGTGCGGGATCAGGCGGCGGAAGCCCGTTCGTGGTTGATCCGGGCGAACCTGCGCCTGGTGGTCAGCGTGGCCAAGAAATACATCGGCCGCGGCGTCTCTTTCCTGGACCTGATCCAGGAGGGAAACCTGGGGTTGTTGCGCGCGGTGGAGAAATTCGATCCGGGACGAGGCTTCAAGTTCTCCACCTATGCCACCTGGTGGATCCGCCAGGCCATCACCCGCGCCATCGCCGATCAGGCCCGCACCATCCGCATCCCGGTCCATCTGGCGGAGTTCCTGAGCCGCCTCATGCGCGCTCAGCAGAAGCTCCAGCAGGCCCTGGGCCGGGATCCCACCCCAGAGGAGCTGGCCCTGGAAGTGAACCTGCTCTCCCCCCAGGAGGTCCTGGAGATCCAGGCCGCCTGGAACGCCAACCAGCCCCTGCCTCCCCATCTGGCCCGCCGGCTCCGGGAGGCCACCCGGAAGGTGGAGCGGGCGCTGCGCTGGGCCGCCGAGCCGATGTCGCTGGAAACGCCGGTTGGAGAGGAGGAAGACAGCGAGCTGGCGGATTTCATCGAGGATCAGGGAACCCGCAGCCCGCTGGAAGAGGCCCATCTCACCATGCTCCGGGAGCAGCTCCGCGAGATCCTGGATACGCTCCCCGAGCGGGAGCGGCAGGTGCTGGAGGTCCGCTTCGGGTTAAAGGACGGCCAGTGGCGGACCCTGGATGAGGTGGGGCAGATGTTCGGGCTGACGCGAGAGCGGATCCGGCAGATCGAAAGCAAGGCGCTGCGCAAGCTACGCCACCCCCATTACAGCCGACGGTTGAAGGATTACCTGAGCTGATCCCTCACCGCATTCACTGGCGAATTGCCCGATCCAGCACCATCCAAACGAAGAGCAGGAACAGATAGGCGTTCGACGCGTGATACATCCGGCGGGCAGTGGCCTTCTCCGGTGCCCGCCAGAGGCGAAACGCCAAGAAGAGCAGCCATGCACCCAGCGCCAGCGCCCCGGCCAGATAGATCCACCCCATCGCTCGCGTGGCGAAGGGAACCAGCGTGAGCAGCACGAGAAGGATCGTATACAAGAAAGCCTGGAAGGCCGCCGGCCGCACGCCCGCCACCACCGGCAGCATCGGAACCCCCACTTCCCGATAATCCCGCTCCGTCAGGATGGCGAAAGACCAGGTATGAGGGGGCGTCCAGAAGAAGATCAGCGCGAATAAAAACAGCGCCATCGGATCCACCCGCCCGGTCACCGCCGCCCAGCCCACCATCGGAGCGAACCCTCCGGCCGCCCCGCCGATCACGATGTTCTGCGGCGTCCACCGCTTCAACCCCATCGTGTAGATCCCCACATACCAGATCCATCCCGCCAGCGCCAGCAACGCCGCCGTCGTGTTCACGAAGGTCCACAGGAGCAAAAAGCCGAGGAGGGAAAAGAGCGCCGCCACCCCCGTCGCCTCCCCCCGCCCCAGCCGGCCGGCCGGGATCGGACGACGGGCCGTGCGATGCATCCGCCGGTCCAGCTCCGCGTCCCACACGTTGTTCATGGCGTTGGCCCCGCCGGAGATCAAAAAGCCCCCCAGCAGGGTGTAGATAAAGGTCACGATGGGGGGCAGCCCGCCCTGGGCGATCATCATCGCCCCGGCCGTGGTGACCAGAAGCAGCGCCACGATCCCCGGTTTCGTCAGGGTGAAATACGGCTCCCAGAGATTCCGCAGACGGACGGTTTCCTCGGGGATGCCCTCCACCCATTGCGCCTCGCCCAGCGCCCATGTCCAGGCGATCCCCAGCGCCGCCCAGATCGCCGTGGCCAGCCCCAGATGTAGGGCGTTCAACAGCGCCGGGAACCCCATCCACAGGTTGATGGCCCCCAGGCCGATCTGGATCAGATAGAGCACGAAGGCCGCCAGAACCCAGTGGAAGATCCCGCGGGCGATCCCGCGCCAGGTCGCCAGCCGCACGGCGAGCCAGGCCAGCGCAAGGCCCACGCCGAGGGCGGCCAGCCGATGCAGCATGTGCACACGGCCCAGCAGATCGCCCGGCCAGACCACCCACCCCTCACAGAAGGGCCAGCTCGAGCACGCCCGCGAGGCCCCGCTCCCCGTCACTGTCGCCCCCACCAGCGTGAGGATGAACAGCCCCATGCCCGTCATCCCGATCCAGCGCATGGCACGGGCAGCAGATTGAACCGAAGAAAGCTCCCGATGCGGCGCGTGGGCGGACCAGGGGGCGGAGGCGCGCACCGCCGCCACCAGCGTCAGGGCCAGGATCGACAGCGCCAGCCCCAGATGGACCGCGACCATCGTGGGCGGGAGCTCCAGGATCACCGTGAGCCCGCCCAGCAGGGCCTGCCCGAACACCAGCCCCAGCGCCCAGAGGAGCGGGCGGTAGAGATCTGGACGTCGTTCCTTTCCCCAGGCGATCCACGCGGAAAGCGCCAGCAACGGCGTCGCGCTGGCCGCCAGAAGCCGGTGGATCCACTCGATCCAGGCGGCCGGATCCTCCAGCGGAGGAATCACCCGCCCATGGCATAGCGGCCAGTCCGGGCAACCCAGACCCGATCCGGTCGTGCGCACCAGCGCCCCCCACATGGTCAGCAAGCCGATCGCCAGCGCTGTGATCCCCAGCAGGATCCGCAATCCCTTCCAGGCCTTCGCGCTCTGCATGGGATGCTCCGACAAAGAGGAAGATTCTTCACGGATATATCATACAGACAAATCCCCATCCGCCCCACTCTATCCCCCGGAAATTGCAACATCCAGATCCAGTAATCAGGAGGCATGGCAGCTGGCCCTTCCCACGCCGCTCGGCGGTCAGGAAGCTTTCGCCCGCACTTTCGCCACCCCTGCGGTTCCTGCCAACAGCTCCCGCGGGTCCGCCGACGGTCGTTCTGGGGATCACCACGGCTACAGGCGCTTCGAACCCCCCAACGACTCGGACGATTGTCTCGGTCAGAAGGCGGCCCGAGGAGATTCGATCTGGACCTCGGGAAGGTTGACGAATGAAAGTTGTCGCCCTATATTTGCAATAGCAAAAGATTGCAACAAGATCCTCCTGACCGACCGGTTGGGAAAGGCGCCGCCCCCGGAGGGACGAGATGCCGCACTGTCATCCGATCCGACGAACCCTTCGTCAACACGGCTGCCGGGCCACGCCCCAGCGAGTGGTGATCCTGGAGGCCCTGCGATCTTCCGGGCGCCACATGACGGCCGAGGAGATCCATGCCGCGGTGCGGGATCGCTTCCCTGCGATGGACCTCTCCACGGTGTACCGAACGCTGCGGCTGTTCACCCGGCTCGGGCTGCTGGAACGCCACGTGCTGGGCGAGGGACGGATCGTTTACGAGTGGCGGGATCGGCCAAGCCATGGCCATCTCCGGTGCCGGTCCTGCCATCAGATCTTCCATCTGGAAGAATCGGTGCTCGAAGACCTGCGTCAGGAGCTCCAGAGCCGCCTGGGCCTGCCTGTGGAGCAGATCACCCTGAGCGCTCTGGGGCTCTGCTCCCGCTGTCGAGCTCGGGGATCCTTTCCATCGGAGGCGAACCCATGAAAATCAAGAGCTATCGATGGGGAGGGATACTGCTGGCTGTTCTGCTGCTTGCCGCCTGCGCATCGCCCCGCCCTGCAGCCCCCGCCCGCCGGTTGCGCGTGGTCGCCACCGTCGCCCCTTTAACGAATCTGGTCTATAACGTCGGGGGGAATCGCATTGATCTCCACGGCCTGATCCCGGAGGGGGTGGATTCCCATACCTTCGAGCCTGCCCCGGAGGACGCCCGATATCTGGCGCAGGCCGATCTGATTGTCCTCAATGGTCTGAACCTGGAGACCTCTATTGAGCGTCTGGCCCTGGCGAACAAGAAGCCTGAGGCCGTCTTGCTGAAGCTGGGGGATATGCTCCTCTCCCGGGAGGAGTGGATCTTTGACTTCTCGTTCCCACCCGAGAAGGGCGATCCAAACCCGCACGTGTGGATGGACCCTATCTACGCTCGGGGCTATGTGGAGCGGATCCGGGACGCCCTGGTGCGAATGGATCCGGCCAACCGGGCTTACTACGAGCAGAACGCGGCGGCGCTGCTCGCAGAGCTGGACCGGCTGGATCGCGCGATCCGTGAGGCCATCGCTACGATCCCGCCATCGAACCGCAAGCTGCTCACCTATCACGATTCGTGGGCCTACTTCGCTCGTCGCTATGGGATGACCGTAATCGGGGCCATCCAGCCCTCGGATTTCCGGGAGCCTTCGGCGCGGGAGGTAGCCGCCCTGATCGAGCAGATTCGACGGGAGAAAGTCCCGGCCATCTTCGGCTCGGAGGTATTCCCCAGCAAGGTCCTGGAGCAGATCGGCCGGGAGACCGGCGCGCGCTATATCGACACGCTGCGGGATGATACCCTGCCGGGGGAGCCAGGAAGTCCGGAGCATAGCTATCTTCACATGATGGTGGAAGACGTGCGGACCATGGTGACCGCCCTGGGGGGGCGCGCCGACGCGTTGCAGGCGGTGGACATCCGGAACATCCCGGATCGGAGCCGGCCGTGATGACGCCGCTGGTGGAGCTGCGCGGAGTGACCTGTGGCTATAACGGGCAGCCGGTTTTCCGAGACCTCTCTTTGCGGCTGGAGCCAGGCTGCTTCGTGGGTGTGGTAGGCCCAAGCGGAGCGGGGAAAACCACCCTGCTTCGCGTCCTGATGGGCCAGATCCGCCCCCTCACCGGAGAGGTTTGGTTTGAAGGGCACCCCCTGTCGCAGGTGCGCCCGCTGCCGGTCGGCTATGTGCCGCAACTGGAGACAGTGGACTGGACGTTCCCTGTGACCGTGGAGCAGGTGGTGCTGATGGGGCTCGCCCTGGATGAAGGACCGGGTCCCTGGTATGGACGGGAGGCCCGACGGCGCGCATGGACGGTGATGGAGCGGTTGGGCATTGCTGGGTTGGCCCGTCGCCACATCGCAGAGCTCTCCGGCGGGCAACAGCAGCGCGCCTTCCTCGCCCGGGCCCTTGTCCGTCGCCCCCGGCTGCTGCTGCTCGACGAGCCGACCAGCGGGGTGGACATCGCGGTCCGCCACGAGATTCTACATCTGCTGGAAGAGCTCCACCGCGAGGGGATTGCCATCCTGCTGACCACCCATGATTTAAACGCGGTGGCCGCGCATCTGCCCCGCCTGATCTGCTTCAACCGCGGGGTGATCGCCGAAGGAGCACCTTCGGAAGTGTTCCAACCGGAGATCCTGCATCGCCTCTACGGGGCCGATCTGGTGGTGGTCCGTCAGGGAGAGCTACAGGTGATCGCAGATCGCTGGCACGGTCAGGGAGATAGGAGGGCGGGATGAGCCACTGGCTGCTGGAGCCCTTTCAATTTGAGTTCTTCCGACGGGCGCTGCTGGCTGCGGTGCTGGTGGGGGGATTGTGTGGCCTGGTGAGCCCCTATGTGGTCCTGCGCCGCATGAGCTATATCGGCCACGGGCTTTCCCATGCGGTGTTCGGCGGCGCGGTGGTGGGCTACGTCCTGCGGCTGAACTTCTATCTGGGCGCGGGGGCGTGGGGATTCCTTTCCGCCTTGCTGATCGGGTTGATCGCTCGCCGGCGGAAGATCGGAGCAGACGCCGCCATCGGGTTGGTGACCACGGCCAGCTTCGCCCTGGGGGTCGCGCTGATCAGCCGCACCCGCCAGTTCACCCGCAACTTCGAGGCCGCCCTCTTCGGCCACATCCTGGGGGTGACGGAGACGGATCTCTGGATCATCCTGGGCGCCTCTCTTCTCGCCCTGGCCCTCCTGCTTTTCCACTACAAGCCCCTGCTCTTTGCCCTGTTCGATCCCGAGGTGGCAGAAGTCTACGGCGTCCCCACCGCCCGGATGGAGCTGATGCTCTCCATGCTGCTGGCGGCCGTGGTGATCGCGGCGATGCAGGTGCTGGGCGTGACCCTCATCGCCGCCGGCCTGGTGGTGCCCGCCGCCACCGCCCGCCTGCTGACTGACGATTTCGACCGCCTGGTGCTCCTCTCGATCCTCCTGGGCAGCCTCAGCGGCCTGATCGGCCTCTATCTGAGCTACCATCTGGACATCGCCTCGGGGGCGGCTATCGTGCTGGTGGCAACGGGGATGTTCGCTGGGGCGTTGGGATGGGAAGCCCTCGCGCGGCAGCGCCCGCTGCGGCTCCCCGCGGGATTCTAAGAGCTCAGGGTCCGCGCTACTTGCGCCCTTGCTCCCGTCGCCACACAAGCGGCTCCTATTACAGAACAGAAACCTTCCCGCCAATGAATAAGAAGATCAGAAAATCCATCGCTGTGTGACCGACTACCGCGCCGACCATGTTGCGCCTTTTCAGGGTGAGCCAGGCCGCCACCCCGCCGAAGGCGGTCACCAGCCCCAACGTGAGCCAATCACCCCGCAAAATGTAGCGACGATGATGAAAGGGTCCGAAGAGCGCAGTGATCACAAGGATCGACCAAAAAGAGGAAAGGCCCCATCGCTCGCACAGCATGCCGAGAAACAGGCCACGATATGCGAGCTCTTCCTGCAGACCAGCCGGTATGAAGGCGGCAAGGAGGGTGGGAAACCAATCCTGTCGGGGAAGCCAGTAGACACCGCCGAGCCTCCAGTGCGCATAGGCCCAGCCGATAGGAACAAAGGCGATGGCCAGCCCGAGACCATCCCGCAACGTCAGTTTCAGATTCCGCCTGGTGATGAAAAAGTCCTCCCAGTGTCCTCTCTCAAGCCACAGGGCCCAGCCGATCAGGGCAAAGCGAGATAACACCGAGATGACGTAGCGCGTGACCGAATCCATCTGAAAGAGCAGAAACCACCCGGGCCATCCCCACTGGGCCAGCAACAAGAGGGAGATGGGCAAGAGAGACCTGGGGAACGCCTTTTTCGGATGGACAATTTTTCGTCTTCCTTCCGTCGGGATGGCCTGGATTCCATCCTACAATAGTATGCAAACTAAGGTAGAATTTGCACATCGGCCGGCATCCCCGCTTTGAGACGTCCCTCCGGATTGGGAACCCGGGCTGTCACCGCGAAGACCAGCGTCTGTCGCTCCTCGCGGGTCTGGACGTTCCGCGGGGTGAAGGTGGCCTCGGGAGCGATCCGAGCGATGACCCCGGGAAAGGCTTCCCCTGGGAACGCATCGACCTGGATGCGCACCGGCTGCCCCACCCGCAAACGGCCCAGAAGGCTCACGGGCACATAAATGGTCACCTCCAGGGGATCGATCGTGCTCAGGCTGAGCACCGGTTGCCCGGCGCGAACGATCTCCCCCTCATGGGCCAGGCGCTCGGAGACCGTCGCCGTGAACGGCGCGGTCAGACGGAGCCGGTCCATCTGCAACCGCAACAGATCCCGCCGGGCCTCCGCCAGGGCTACCGCTGCCCGCGCCTGATCCCGCTCCCATGGCGTCGGCCCGTTCCGGGCGCGATCCAAACGGGCCTGGGCCGCGCGCAGGGCGGCCTCCGCGGCCCGCATTTGCGCTTCCGCCGCGTGAACCTGCGCCTGCAGGGAGAGGGGCCGCTCCCGTATGGCCAGCAGGCCCTCCAGGCGAGCCCGGGCCGCATCCCGCTCGGCCTCTGCCGCCCGCAAGGCCGCCTCCGCGGCCGCCACCTGCCGGTCGGCGATCTCCCGCTGGTCGAACGGCAGGCGGTCCCGATCCGCCCGCGCCTTCTCCAGATCCGCCCGGGCACGCTCCACGCCGTGCTCGGCCACCGCCAGAGCGGTCCGCGCCTCGAGGATCTGGCGCTCCAGATCCTGGGGCTCCCGAAGCTGACGCCGCAGCGCCTGCCAGAGGCGCTCCGCCGCCTCGCGCTCCGCCTCGGCCTGCCGCACCTGAGCGGCCAGCACGGCCTCCTGCTCCGGCGGGACCCCGGCCTCCAGCGCAGCCGCCTCGGCCCGGGCCGCGGCCCGGGCCGCTTCCGCCTCCAGCAGCTGCTGCGACAGGACGGGATCCTCCAGCTCGGCCACCGCCTCCCCCGGCTTCACCGTCGCCCCTTCCTCCGCCAGCCATCGCACCCGCCCGCTCACCTCCGCCGAGAGCTGCACGCTCCGCCCGGTCAGCGTGCCGGAGAACACCCAGCCTCCCCCCGATCCGCTCGCCGCGGGTCGGGGGAGCCCCCATGCGCTACCCAGATACAGGATCCCTCCGAGGAGGATCATCGCAATCCCGGCACGAAACGGTTTGCGCATCGACAGGCCTCCATACGATTCCAGGAGGAATGGCAAGGAAATCATGCGCCCGGAGCATCCCGGCTGCGTCAGGGCACTTCCACATCGGCCGGCATGCCGGGCTTCAGGCGACCCTCCGGGTTCTCCAGCCGGATGCGGACGGCGAACGTCAGATGGGCGCGCTCCTCCTGAGTCTGGACATTGCGGGGAGTGAACGAGGCCTCCTCTGCCACATGGGTGATCAGGCCCTCAAAACGCTCGCCGGGAAACCCCTCCACGATCACCGGAACCCGCATGCCCGGGCGAACCCGACCCAGGGCGGTTTCCGGGACATACACGGTCAACGTCAGGATCCGGAGGTCCATCAGCTGCATCACCCGTGTCCCCGGGGCCACCAGCTCGCCCGGCTCCGCCGCCCGTGTGGCCACGATCCCCTCCTGAGGGGCCTGCAGGACATACCGCCCCCGTCGGGCTTTGAGGGCTTCCAGCGCCGCTTCGGCCTGGCGCAGGCGGGCGCGGGCCGCCTCCCGCTGTTCCGGCGTCGCCCCCGCCCGGAGCGCCGTGAGCCGGGCCTGGGCAACCTCGAGGGCGGCCTCCGCAGCCCGGTAACGGCCCTCGGCCTCCACCACCTGCGTCCGCAGCGTTAGTGGATCCTTCACCACCGCGTCCAGGTAATCCCGCAGGGCGCGGCTGCCGTCATAGGCGGCCCCCGCCCGGTTGACCTCGGCCCACGCCGCCCAGTAAGCGTAAGGGGCATCCAGCACCTCGACTGGCAAGGGAGGGCGCAGATTCGGAGGGAGCTGTTCCCGGTTCCGCATCGCTGCCTCCGCGCGGTTCTTCAGGATCTCCGCGATATCTTTCATGGCTACCGCCTGCTCCAGCTGGGCCTGGGCCGCGCGCGCCTGGGCCGCAGCGATGGCCTGCTGCATCCGCAGCTCCTGAGGCTCCCGCAGCATGGCCAGCGCATCCTGCCATGCCTGATACGCCCCATCCCGCAAGGCCCGGGCCTGATCCGCCAGCGCCATCGCTTCCCGCACGTCCTCCTCCCGGGGGCCCGCCTCCAGGGCATCCAGCGCAGCCCGCGCCTGGGCGACCTGGGCCTCCGCCATCCGGATCTGTGCATCCAGGAGGGCCGGGTCCAGCTCCATCAGACGCTGGCCAGCCTGCACCGCGTCGCCTTCCTCCACCCATACCTGGAGCACGCGGCCGCCTTCCACCGCAATGACGTCGATCGTCTGAGCCTCCAGATAGCCGGAGGCCCGCAACGGCCATTCCATCGCCGGCCGGCATGCGCTGGCGAATCCCAGCAGACCGATGAGGAACAGATGGAACATCCTCTTCATAGAGCCTCACCTCCGGTTCCAAACCCGACGCGCCGTTTCGGGAACTGGCGGGCACCGAAGGCGCCCTGCCCGCCTCCCCACCGGGCTTCGGAAAGGGATCATCGCGCCTCTGGGTCCTGGCCGGATCGCTCCCGCTCGATCACCCACAGGAAGATATCCTCCAGCGAGGGAACCGCGGGCTCCACCGAAACGGACTCCAGACCCGCTGCTTCCAGACGCCTCCGGATTTCCTCGATGGGAACTTCACCCATGGGGAGGTAAGCATGGATACGGGCGCCGTGGAAGGCCACATGCGGGAAGATCGACCATTCCCGAAGCAAGGCCAGCGCGCGATCCAGAGGCGTCGCCACGATCTCCAGCACGTTCCCCAGACCTGTCATCGTTTTCAACTCCGTCGGCGCCCCCTGCATGACCAGGCGGCCGTTATGGATGAGGGCCAGACGAGAGCACTGCTCCGCCTCATCCATATAGTGCGTGGTGACGAACACCGTGATCCCCTGCTCCGTTAGCTGATACAGCAGCGACCAGATCGCCCGCCGCGCCAGCGGATCCATCCCGGCCGTCGGCTCGTCCAGGAACACGAGCTCCGGCTCGTGAAGGAGCGCGACCGCCAGGGCCACCCGCTGGCGCCAGCCCCCCGCCAGATGCCGGACCAGACGCCGCTCCTGCCCGGCCAGATCCAGAAGCTCCAGCAACCGGGGGATCCGATCCGCCAGGCGCGGAAGCGGCAGCCCGTAGGCCGCCCCGTAAAACCGCAACGTCTCCTCCACCGAGAGATCCGGATACAGGCTGAAGCGCTGGCTGACATAGCCGATCCGCGGGCGGATGCGTGCCGTCTCCCGGGTCGCATCATGCCCCAGCACCCAGGCCCGACCCTCGCTGGGCTCCAGGAGCCCCAGCAACATCCGGATGGTCGTCGTCTTCCCGGCCCCGTTCGGGCCCAGAAACCCGAAGATCTCCCCCCGGCGAACCTCGAAGGAGACATGATCCACCGCCGTGAACGCCCCGAAACGGCGGGTCAGCCCCTCGGCGCGGATCACCACCTCATCCATTGGCCCCCTCCCGGCGCATGAGATGGGCGAAGACCTCCTCCAAGCGGGGCGTGGCCCACCGCGCCTCCCGAACCGTAGCGCCCGGGATCGTCCGTACCATGCCCTCCACATCCACCGGGGAAAGGCTTCCCGCCCGCACCACCAGCCGGATGCGGTCCCCCAGGATCACCGCCTCCAGAACGCCGGGATGATCCGCCAGCGCGGCGTGCACCCGCATGATCGGCCGGGCGATGATCTCAATGACGGGGTGGCCCAGCGAAGCGCGCAGCCGATCCGGGGCATCGACCGCCAGCATCCGCCCTCGATGCATCAACGCCACCCGCGTGCAGCGCTCCGCTTCGTCCAGATAGGGCGTGGTCACCAGGATCGTCACCCCCTGGAGATGAAACTCGCTGAGCAGATCCCACAGCTCCCGCCGCGATACCGGATCCACACCGGTGGTGGGCTCATCCAGCAGCAGGAGACGGGGCCGATGGATCATCGCCCCGATCAAAGCCAGCTTCTTCTGCATCCCCCCGGAAAGCTGGGCCGCCCGGCGCTCCAGGAACCGCTCCAGGCGGGCGAAGCGCAGCAGACGCTCCATCCAGGCGGGATCGGAGGTTCCATACATCGTGGAAAAGAACACCAGGTTCTCCCGCACCGTGAGGTCCCCATACAGGCTGAAGTTCTGGGGCATATAGCCGAGAAGCGGCCGAGCCCGCTCCAGCTCCCGCAGCAGATCCCGCCCGAACGCCCGTATGGAGCCCGTATCAGGCCGCAGGACCCCGGCGAGGATCCGCAACAGGGTCGTCTTTCCTGCCCCATCCGGCCCGATGATCCCGAAGATCTCGCCCTCGTCCACCGCGAACGAGACATCCGCCAGGGCCCGGACGGGGCCAAACCGCTTCTCCAGATGGTCAACCTCCAGGATCGTCCGGTTCATCTCCCCCTCACCGCTCCGCATGGAACGAGGGCCGGATCCCTACTCCAGGCGCTTCTGAAAGCGGCGGGCCGCCAGGCCCATTACGGCGATCCCGAAGAGGGTCAGCGCCAGCGCCTCATCCCACAGGGGCTCAACTCCTACCCCTTTCACGATGATCCCCCGCAGGATCACCAGCATGTAGCGCAGAGGGATCAGATAGCTGATCCATTGAAGCGCTTGAGGCATCGCCTGGATCGGGAACAGAAATCCGGCCAGGAAGACCGATGGCAGCAGAAGGAAATACGTGAGCAACATCGCCTCCCGCTGGGTGGAGGCCACGGTGGAGATCAACAACCCGAAGCCAAGGGAGGAAAGCAGGAAAAGACCCGAGAGGGCCAAGAGCAACCCCAGATGGCCCCGGATCGGCACGCGAAACCAGAGGGCTCCCAGCATCAGGATGATGCCGAAATCAATGAAGGCGATCGCCACATAGGGAACCACTTTCCCGATCACCAGCTCAGCCGGACGGATCGGGGTGACAATCAGCTGCTCCATGGTCCCCTGCTCCCGCTCCCGCACAATCGCCTGAGCCGTGAGCAGCATCGTGAGGAACTGGAGGATCGTACCGATAAGCCCCGGGATCATGTAGTTCGCGCTGCGAAGCTCCGGGTTATACCAGACCCGCGGGCGGGGATCCAGCCCCGGCATCCGCCGGGGATCCAGATGAAGGACCTGCCGGAGGATCCGGGTGGAATGATTCTGTGCGATCGATAGCGCCGCCGCGTAAGCGTTGTTGGCGACCGTGGGATCGCTGCCGTCGATCACCAGGCCGATGGTCGCCGGGCGGCCAGCCAGGACGTCCGCCCCGTATCCTTTTGGGATCAACAGCGCCACCTGCGCTGTCCCCGCGTCCAGCAGGCGGGCCAGGTCCTCCTGCCGCTCCACATAGCCGATGATCCGGAACGCATCCACAGCACGATAAGCATCCACCAGCTCCTGGCTCTGCGGCGTCCGATCCCCGTCTAAGACCACCATGGGCACATGTTTGACATCTGTAGTCGCCGCATAGCCCAGGAGGAAGAGCTGGACCACCGGGATCAGGAACATCACCGCCAGCGTCCGGGGATCTCGCAGGATGTGCAGAACCTCTTTATAGATCACCGCGCTGATCCGACGAAGCATCGAACCGCCCCCTGCATATTCCGGGATGGGAGATCCTCGTTCCCCACTCATAGGAATCGCCCGTCGGGCCCTGTCGAAGCCGCTTCGGCGACGATGAGGGCATCACCCGATCCGGAAAGCCCCGCTGGTGCCGGACGAGGCTCCTCATCCTCCATGCACATCACGAGGGCGAAGGGGCGCGGGCCAGGACCCCATGCAGATACACTTTGAGCGCCTCCGTTAGCAGCCGATCGATGGGCACCGGAGAGGGGATCCGCAACAGATCGCTCAGCAGGATCTGGGAGAACAGAAGGCCCATCCATAGCCGGGCTCCCACCTCGGGATCCATAGGGCGCAGAAGGCCTTTGGCCTGCTGAGCCGCCAGATAACCGGCCACCGCTCGGAGCCCCGGGCGGATCGCCCGGGCGACAAACACCCGGCGGACCCGTTCATTACGGATGGCCTCTGGAAGAAGCAACCGCATGGCCGCCACGATCGCGGGATCCCGAGCCAGGGTGATCCCCATTTCCACCACCCGGGCCAGGAACTCCTGAGGGGGAGCCTCTCGCATCGTTTGCGCCATCTGCTGAAGCGGGAAGACGAACGACTTCGCCTCCACCACGGCCCGGAACAGCTCCTCTTTGCTGGGAAAATACCAGTAGATCAAACCCGGAGAGATCCCCGCCTCCCGCGCGATTTCCCGGTTGGAGGTCCCCTTAAAACCTTTCCGGACGAACACCCGGAAGGCCGCCTCGATGATGCGCTGGCGGGTTTCCTCTCGCTGTCGCTTTCGGAGGAGAGGACGCCTTTTTCCCATGGCGCGGCGCTCCTTTTCTGGATAAGCGGGACGGCTCAGGCCTTGTCAGGCATGCGCTCCGCTATGAAATTGATTGATCGGCCAATCAAATTATAGACAGCTGTTTCTCACTGTCAAATGGATTTCCTCGAGATGGGCTGTTCGCCGGCGATTCCCAAAGGGAATCCGCCTCTCCCTGGGAGGGAAAGGGCCGTGGGAAGAGAGGGGGGTCGTTTCCAGCGATCCTCAGGAAAGCCCTCCGCCCGAGCGCTCTCCTTATGGGGCGGAAGCGGAATCCGCTTCTCGGGGTCGAAGCCCGGTGAACCCGCGAGGCCGGCGAAGGCCCCGGAGATGACGCCAGCGCCACCACACCCCCACCGGATAGCCACACATCTTGGCCAGGTCCCCCCACACCCGGATCCATGGGACCCAGAGGGCCATGCGCATTCGATCCGACCAAGGGTAGCCCTGCCAGAGCCGGAAGAGGCGACGATAGGGAACGCGCAGATAGAGCCATCCCCCCAGCAGATAGCCCAGGGCGAACAGGGGATGAACCCCCAGGCTGAGGGCGGCCAGCGCTGGGATCAGACCCAGGTAGGTGCCGTAGCGGATCGCATGGCGCAGCCGCCACAGATCCGCTTTCCCATCCCCCCGGGCATACCGGTAATATTGCAGGAAGAAAGCCCGCATCGTCGGGCGGGGCCGGAAGTAAACCACCGCCTCAGGGACGAAGGCGAAGGGGCCGAACCGTTCATACAGGGCGAAATCGAAAACCAGATCCTCGCAGTAATCCAGCCACTCGGGATAGCCGCCCACCGCCTCCCATGCGCTTTTGCGGAAAGCGACGGAACGGCTGGAGGGCCAGAAACGATCCGGCCGGATCTCCTGCTGCTCCGGCAACACGGTGGCGGCCATCGCGACCTCGAAGGGCGTGCGGGGATCCGGCAGGAAGAACCCCGCAGCCACCATCGTCTCCGGCCGCTCCTCGAAGGGGCGGAGCAGGCGCGCCAGCCAGTGGGGATGCAATCGCACCCCGGCATCGGTGACCGCGATGATCTCCCCCCGGGCAGCGGCGATGGCCCGATTGCGCCCCTGGGAGATGTTGGCGCCCGGGGCTTCAATCACTTGCAGCGGCAGCCGCCGCTCCGCCCGAAGGCGCTCCAGGGTCCCATCGGTCGATCCCCCATCGGTGATGATCACCTCATCCGGGGGACGGGATTGGAGGGCCAGGGAATCCAGCAGATCCTGGATGGAATCCTCCTCGTTTTTGACGGTGGCGATCACGGAAACCCGCAACATCGAAGGCCCCCCGGAGTTTGAAGTCTGCTCGCTCCCCACCCTCTGCCCCCCCAGCTATTTTAGTGAATTCCGGGATCCAGATCCCAGCTCGGAAAGGACGGATCCCCTCCCTCAACCCCTCCGGTGGCTGAGATCGGAGTGGGACTTTCGTCCTATCCCCCGGGATACATCCCGTCTTTCTTACGAAATCCTTACGATATCAAGCCTTAGCCTGCGGTTTAATAGATGCAGTAAGGAGGCAAAGAACCAGATTAGTCAGAAAAATTTAACTATCAGGGGGCTGGATATGAGAATGGATGCCAGAGCGTGGAGGGCTTTTCGGAATCTGACCTGGTTTCTGGGTTTGATCACTCTGGGCGTCAGCCTGATCCTTCAAGGAATTCTCAGCCCTGCGATCGCAGGGTCCTCGGTTGTGCTGGATGGCTACCGGATCACGTTTCTGGGGGTCACTTACAATTCCGATCAGACCTCGACATGGCAGTATGAGGTTCGGCCGGCCTCCGCGACTCAGGATCTCAGCCACTGGGTGCTGGGGCTCTGCGCCACTCATCAGGTGCTCTCCAGTGATCCGACCGGGACTGTCGGAAAGGATCCAACGACCGGATTGTGGGGGATCAAGTGGGAACAGCCGATGCGGACCACGGATAGTCCACGCCGGTATACCCTCGTCCTGAACGGCTGGTTTGAAGTGGGCACGACTCAGGTAGCAGTGAAAGCCGGGCGGGATCCAGAGTCCGGGACTATCGATGGACCCTCCTGTGTGCCCCCGGCCCCCACCCCCACGCCGGCACCCACCGAGCCACCGGCGCCCACCCCCACGCCCATCACCCCCACCCCCACGCCGGTGATCGAACCGCCCACCCCCACACCAGCGCCCACCGAGCCACCGGCGCCCACCCCCCACGCCCATCACCCCCACGCCGGTGGTTTACCCTCCAGCGCCCACACCGACGCCGGGGGTGAACCTCCCGCCGGCTCCACCTCCTGGAGGCGGCTCTCCCCCACCCAGCGATGGGGCCTCCGATCTGCTTCCCGTGACCGGGGCCGCTGGAGGCGGATGGTCGATATGGAGCCTTCTTCTGGCCCGCCTGAGCGGGTTATTCATGGGACTGGGCCTGGCAGCTCACGTTATGCTGACCTGGCGCTCCCGCCACGGATGAAAACAAATTCGGTGGATCCATCTCGCCATTCCTCGCTCCCTGCAAAAACCGGGGGTGTGCGTGGGCTTTGCCCGCGCACACCCCAGGCAACGCCCAACGCACCAGGGAAAAGACGATGCCTGGGATTCGCATTCAGATGAATCAGAATCATATAAACCTGTTCCCATTGCCTCCAGCGTTCCGAAGCTATAGCGGGTTCCTGTTCTGGCTCGGGCTTCTCGGGGCCATTCTGGGGATCTGGAGCGTCCCCCAGAAAACGCCCTTCCCGGCCCCGCCGGAAGCGGCCTTGCTTTCCCAAGGAGATGAAGGGAGCTTCTTCCAGCGGATGGAGCAACCGGAGCGCGCGCCCGCCCTGGAGCCTGAAACCGTCCCGGACCCTCTCACACCTGTCCCCACTCCCGTCCGGGGATGGATCCCCCAGCGCATTGTCATTCCAGCGATCCACCTGGATGCTCCTGTGGTTCCGGTTGGCTTCCAGGAACTCCGCGTAGGAAATCAGAGGGTTCGGGCCTGGGAAACTCCGAACTTCTTCGCGGCCGGATGGCACAGGACTTCCGTCCCCCTGGGGATGCCCGGAAACACGGTGCTGAACGGCCATCACAATATTTATGGGGAAGTGTTCCGGGATCTGGTTCGCCTGAAGCCCGGAGATCGGCTCTTTGTGTATTCGGAGGGTCGGGTTTTCGTTTATGAGGTGCAGGAAAAACACATCCTTCCAGAGCGCGGCCGTCCGCTTTTAGAGCGCCTGGCCAATGCCCGCTGGATCCAGCCCACGAAGGATGAGCGATTGACGCTGATCACCTGCTGGCCTTACACCAGCAACACCCACCGGCTCATTGTGATCGCCCGGCCGCTCCCCCTCCGGGACAACCGGTGGAAAAATATGGAATAGCGGGAAACCGCGGGGTTCTCCGGGCTCTGGACAACCGGGAAGGGCCGCGCAGCATTGGGAGCTTTTGGGGCGGATGGGCGCGCCGGGGGCACGTCCACTGGTCCCGAAAGAGGGCGTGTATCCGGACATCAAACTCCCACTGGGTTCTTTCCCCCACCGGAGGATCGCTCCCTCCACCGCAGAAGGCGCAGGCCATGGAGCACCACCAGCAGCGTGCTCCCCTCATGCCCGACCACCGCCAGCGGCAGGGGGATCCCCAGCCCGAAGGTGAGGGCCACCAGCAGGACGATCACGCCGCTGGCGAAGGCCAGGTTCCGCCACACGGTGCGCATCGCCGCGCGGGCCAGGGCGATGGCCTCGGCAACCCGACGGAGATCCTCCTGAAGCAGCACCACATCCGCCGTCTCAATGGCCACATCGCTTCCCATCTTCCCCATGGCGATCCCCACCGAGGCCGCGGCCAGGGCCGGCGCATCGTTCATCCCATCCCCCACCATCGCCACAGGCCCGATCGATCGCGCCAGCGAGCGGATCCGCTCCAGTTTCTCCTCCGGAAGCAGCCCGGCCTCCACGTGCCGGATCCCCACAGCCTGAGCGACAGCACGGGCGACCGCCGGATGATCCCCCGTCAGCATCACCACTTCGATCCCCAGGCGGCGCAACGCCTCCACCGCCTCCGCCGCCTCCGGCCGCACCCGATCCGCCACCTCAATCAGGCCCCGCCATTGCCCATCATAGACCAGCAGGGGGGTCCGACCGGCCCGTTGTGCCTCTTTGAGCAGGGCAGAGACCTCGCCGGGGAGCGGAATACCCTCCTGCTGGAACAGACGAGGAGAGCCCACCCAGATGGCATGGGCATTGGCGAAGCCGATCACCCCCAGCCCTGGACGGGCGTTGACCTCCCGGATCTCCGGGAAGGATAACCCGCGCGCCCGGGCCTCCTCCACGATCGCCCGGGCGATCGGATGCTCCGAACGGGCCTCCACCGCAGCCGCCAGGGCCAGGATCGCGTCGGGATCGTTTCCATCCAGCGCGCGCACCGCCTGCACCGTCACCCGGTTCTCGGTAAGGGTCCCCGTCTTATCCAGCGCGACCACCCGCACCCGGGCTAAGCCCTCCAGGGCCATCCCCCCTTTAAACAGAAGCCCCCGGCGGGCCCCGGCGGCGATCGCGGAGAGGAAAGCCGCGGGGGTGCTGATGACCAGGGCGCACGGCGAAGCCACCACCAGCAGGGTCATCGCCCGATAGAAGGCCCGATCGAAGGCTTCCCCCCAGAGCGCGGAAAGGATCATCGTGAGCGCTGCTCCTGCCAGGACCGCCCATGCATAGCGCTGCTCAAAGCGATCGATCACCTGTTGCGTGCGGGCGCGCTGCGCCTGCGCCTCCTCCACCAGATGGATGATCCGCGCCAGCATGGTGTCCGAGGTCGGATGGGTGACCCGGATCTCCAGCGCCCCATGGCCGTTGAGCGTGCCCTCGAAAACCGGATCCCCCGGACCTTTCGGCACGGGCATGGACTCGCCGGTCAGCAGGGATTCGTCGGCCGTGGAGGAACCCGCCACTACCACCCCATCCGCCGGGATCCGTTCGCCGGGCCGAACCAGCAAGTGATCCCCCACCTCGATCGCCTCGATGGGGATCGTCTCCTCTTCCCCACCCCGGATGCGGCGGGCGACGGGAGGGCGGAGGTTCAGCAGCTGCCGGATGGCTCGACGGGTGCGCTCCAGGGCCATGGTCTGCAGGGCGTTTGAAAGGGAAAAGAGGAACAGCAGCGTCCCTCCCTCCTCCGCATGGCCGATCAGGGCAGCCCCCATGGCGGAGAGCAACATCAACAGGTTGACATCCAGACGCCCTGCGCGCAACGCCAGGGCGCCATCGATCACCCCGTAGAAGCCCCCAAACAGATAGGCGGCAACCCAGAAAGCGCCTTCTGCGCCAGGGGCCACCCAGCGCGAAGCGATCCCGCCGATCAACGCGGCGAGGGTCAATCCGACAAAGGGGAACTCCAGCCGGCGTTCCTCCAGGACAAAGCGACGGGCCCACTCTCCCATCGTTCAGGCCCCCCCTGCGATGGAGGTTTTCGTTTTCCGCTGGCAATCCGGGCAGAGACCGTAATAGACCAGGCGGGCTCCATGCAGCGCGTAGCCCGATCGGGCGGCCACCCGCTGATGCATCGCCCGGACGTCCACGCCTTCCAGGTCCTGCACCCGGTGGCATGACAGACAGACCAGGTTGATGTGCGGCGTGGTGTCTCCATCGTAATGCACCATCCCATCCCCGGCATCCCCCAGCGCGCTCACCAGGCCCAGCCGCACCAGCGCATCCAGGGTCTTGTAAACCGTGGCCAGGCTCATCGTGGGGAACCGGCGGCGAAGACGCCGGTAGACATCATAGGCCGTGGGATGGTTCCGGCTCGTCGCCAGGACCTCGCAGATGGCCACCCGCTGAGGCGTCAGCCGCAACCCCGAGGCCCGCAGGCCCTCCAGCATCGCCCTCAATCGCTCCGAACGTCGCATGCTGTAATCCCTATCTGGAGATAACTATTTTCCAAATCGGAAAAAACGATATCCCAGAGCCCGCGCCCTGTCAAATCGGCGGGGTTCTCCCCTGGGCAGAGGGGATGATCCTCAAAGGATGGGGTCGGACCGGGTGCCCTTCGGGGCCGGCCCGGCCCTGGAACTTCGGTGGGGGAGAATCACGGGAACGCCCGGGAAGCTCACAATACCTGCAGCGCCCGATAGATCGCCGCCCGCTGTCCGGGATCCAGAGGAGGAAGATGCTCGATGTGAAAGAGGCCGGAGCCGGGGAGCTCAGAGGGCGGGCGCGGCTCCTGAAGCAGGCGGCAGGCGTAACGGAGGATCAGCTGCCAGCGTCCGTCCTCCCGGCGGGAGGCCGCCTCCAGGATCACGGACTCCTCAGGCTCCACCCCGGCCATCTGGACCATCCATCGCCGGACGCCATCCACCGGATCCTCGCCTTCCATCAGAGGACCGCTCGGCAACGTCCAGTTCCCCTGGGGCGATTGCACCAGCCAGACCGCCTCATCCGCCAGCGCGACGATCTCTACCCGGATCTCCACATCCATCCGGCTCTCTCCGCTTTCCGGCTTTCAGAGAGGAGGGTTATAGCGTTTTGATCCCCAGGCGCTACACGGCTGGCCACTTCCTGTCGGAGATTGAGGCGTGAAGGCAGCCCTTTGTCCCTCAAGAAGGCCCGGGGAGCTTCGGCTCGGGGCCCGCTGTGGAGAGCACCATGCGCTCTGGATCCAGATATTTGCGGGCCACCGCCTGGACCTCCGCAGCCGTGAGGCTGGCGATGATCTCCGGATAGCGCTCCAGATAATCCAGGCCCAGCTCAAATAACTCGATATCGACGAGGACCCCGGCGATCCCCTCATTGGTTTCGAGCCGGAGTGGAAGGGAGCCGATCAAGAACGATTTATTGTCCTCCAGCTCCTTCGCCGGGATCCGCCGCTCCAGGAGGCGACGGATCTCGGTGCGGATGCCCTCCACCGCCCGGGGGAGATGTTCCGGGGCCACTCCGGCGATGACGCTCCACGGGCCGGGGGCCAGACCAGCATCGAGACGACTATACACATAATAAGCCAGCCCGTCCCGGTCCCGGACGTGATCCCCCAGCCGGCCCATCATCCCGAACACCCCCAGGACGCAGTTCGCCAGCGCGGCCGCGTAGTAGTCTGGATCCTTCCGGGCCAGCCCAACCGTGCCCATCACAAGATCGGTCTGGGTTTTGCCCGGGATCGGCGTGTGCACGTGGATCCAGCGGTCCGGACGCGAGACCGGAGGCAGGGGATCCGGCTCCGGGCGGCGGGCGATCCAATCCCCGAAAGCTCGACGCACGGCCTCGATCCCCTCCTCCGCGCGGATCGCGCCCACGATGGCGATGATCATCCGCTCGGGGCTGTAAAACTTCCGATGGAAAGCGACCAGATCCTCCCGGGTGATGGCCTGCACGGTCTCCCGGTAGCCATCCACGCTTCGCCCATAGGGATGGCCCTGAAAGAGCGTCTCCCGGAACCGGAGCCCGGCCATCCGCCGGGTGTCATGCTCCCGCTCCTGAAGATCCGTGAGGATCTCCCCCCGCACTTTCTCCACCTCTTCCTCGGGGAACACGGGGTTGCGCAGGACATCCGCCAGGATCTCCAGCATGGCGGGCAGGTCCTCGGCCAGGGCCTTCAGGCTGAAGCCGGTGGTATGATAGCCCGCCCCGATATCCAGGCTGGCACCGACCGACTCGATCGCCTCATAGATCTCATGGAACGTTCGATGGGCCGTCCCCCGGGTCAGCATTTCGGCTGTGAAGGCCGCCAGCCCCGTTCGCTCCGGCGGCTCATCCACCGCCCCCGCCCACAGGAGGCCGGAGAGGACGACGGATGGGCTGCTGAAGTTCTCATAGGCGAGGGCAATGATGCCGTTCGGCAACACCTCCCGCGCGATCGTGCGCGGGTTAGGCACGGCCCAGGCCCGGACCCGTTGAAGCATCGAGGATGGACCGCTTTTGCGCGCCATTCTGGACTCCAGATGAAGGGTTGAGCTGTCGGAGCATCGGGGAGCGCGGGCATTCCCCGCTCGTCCCGCTGCTGGATACTATCATAGCGCAACCCGGGCTTCGAGGGGCCTTCCTCCATATGGGTTCAGCGCTTGTGCATTCGATCCGTGTGCTTCTAAACTGAATCGGAACCATGAGGATGGCCGGGAGGATGAGGTGTTCGAGGCCTGGAACATCAGCGAGCTGATCATTCTGGCGGTTGTGGTCCTGGGGGGGCTTGTGCTGGCCCTCGATGACTGGCGGGGGATGCTGCTGGCATGGGCCCTGATGGGCATGGGGGGCGGCGTTCTCCTTCAGCAAACCACGGAAGTCCCCAGGGAGCTCGTTGGGATCCAGATCCTGGACAGCGCCCTGCTGACCTTGTTGTTTTATCTGGCGGGCCGGCGGGCGCAGACAAACATCCCCAGAACCCTGAACGCTCGGCCGGTAATCCACTGGCGGTTCCGGATCCTGGCCGCCCTTTTTCTTTACACCATCGCCCGCATGATGGCGATCCGGTTTCCTCTGCCTATTGCTTCTCCACCTCTGTTGATCGTGACATACACCCTGATTGGAATCGGCCTGCTGATCGCCACGTTGAGCCGTTCGCCGCTGAAGGCCGGGCTGGGGGTGCTGACCATGCTGAACGGTTACCAGATCTCCTATCTCTCTGTGCAGGACAGCTTGCTCGCCATCGGATTGATGGCCGGGATGAACCTTCTGGTCGCCTTCCTTATCGTCGCCCTCACCCTGGTCCGTCAGGAGGTGTCCGCGTGAACTTCCCCCTGCTGATCCTGCTCGCCGTTCCCTTCCTGGCCGCTCCTGTGATTTATCCGCTCCGCCGCACGCCGCTGGCGGCTCCCTTCTCGGCCGCAGTCGCCATCGCGCTGGTGGGCTTCATGTGGATCGTTCCCTGGCCGGTGATCACCCCGCGACCGGATCAGGCGACCCTGGGCGCGCCGCTGGTGCTGCTGGGGCGGAGCCTTCGTCTGACCGAAGCGGACCGTTGGGCGCTGAGCACGCTGTGGGGAGGGGCAGCCCTGCTGTTTCTGACCGCATGGCCCTTCCGCTTCGAGCGCCGCCTGTATCCGCTTGGCCTAGTCGCCGGCGGATTGTGGACCATCGGGCTGCTGCTGCGGCCGATCAGCCTGGGGACGTTTTTCACCGGCGCCGCCGCTCTGCTGCTGGCGCTGGCGCTGCTCGGGGAAGGCCACGGCATGGAGGGGGCGACCCAGTATCTGATCGCCGCCAGCCTGGGCTTCCTCGCCTGGGTCACGGCCGCCTGGGCGGCCGAGCAGGCGACGCTGAACCCGGGTCAACCCCTCTGGACCACATTAACCATGCTGCTGATCGGCATAGCGATGGTCCTCTGGTTGGGGGTCTGGCCGGCCTACCGCTGGGTTCTGCTCCTGTTCGCCGAAGGCGCCCCGGTTGGAGCCGCCTTCACCGTGTTCCTGCTGAATTGCGGAACCTGGTTCTGGCTCCTCGCCTGGGCTCAGGAGTTCCCATGGTTGCCACAGCTCCCCGGGTGGAGCGCCGGCCTGCAGGCCATGGGGATCCTGATGATGCTGAGCAGCGCCGTGCTGGCCTTGGCGGAACGGGGCTGGGGCCTCATCGGAGGATACGCCTGGCTGGCCTCCAGCGGCCTCTCCTGGCTGGCGCTGGGCCTGGGGACCGTCGAGGGAATTCACCTGAGCGCGTGGACGCTATGGGTCCGGATCATCGCCCTGCTGGGGCTCGCCTTCGGACTGGCGGCGCATCGTCGGATGAGCGGCTCAACCGAATCCGGCCGCATCTCGCTGGACCAGGGGCCATGGGTGATCGCGCTGTTGCTGGGAAGCGGCATGGCCCTGATCGATGTTCCCCCCTTCGCGAGCTTCACCGCCCGCTGGGCTCTAACTCGGTTGTTGCTGCCTTCCCGCCCGATCCTGTCGCTGGCATGGATCGGGAGCACCGGCCTTCTGGGCTGGGCGTTGCTGCGGGAGCTGACCCGGCCGCGCGAAGAGACGCCGCCGTTGCGTCCAATGCCACGCTCCGCGGTCTGGTTTGGGATCGCCTGGTGGACCGCCGAGCTCCTGCTGCTGTTCATCAGCCCATGGCTGGGCTCTCAGCTCCGGCCCCTGGCCGACGCATGGATCCACCTGAGCCCGCTGGAATAAGTAAGTTAAGTATGGGAGGCAGCCAGCGGCGTAACCCTTTTCAGATCTTGCCCCATTTCCCGACCAGGTCCCTCCCAAGGGCACCTAAGGCCATTCCGCCTTCCGGAACTTGAGCTCCAAGGCGTAAGCATAATAAACTTAAACGGTGGAAACATCCCCGAACAGGAGCAGGGCAGCGGCGAGGGCGCCCATTTCAACCCATTCGTGACAAACGGTGAACATGCGGCGCGCTCTTCGACGAGGAACCGGGAAACAACCCGTAGCGGTTCGCACTTCATCCGGAGGGGCCAGCGATGGGAGGGGTTCGGCAAGCGGTCCGATGGCCGGCCCGTCGGTGGATGCCGCACCTGTGGGCCAGCTGGAAGCCTTTCGGGATCGGCGAGCAGCGCCCGAATAATTACCTGGAGATCCTGCGGGCGCTCTGGGAGAACCGGGATCAGCTGGGCTACGCCTGGCGCATCCTGAGGGATGGGGTCTGCGACGGATGTGCTCTGGGCACCAGCGGGATGCGCGACTGGACGATCACCGGGATTCACCTCTGCAATATCCGCTTACGCCTGCTCCGCCTCAACACAATGCCTCCCCTGGATATCCGAATGCTCTCCGATGTCCGTCCCCTGGCCCGGCGATCCTCGCGGGAACTTCGATCCCTGGGCCGTCTCCCCTACCCCATGATCCGCCGCCGCGGCGAACCCGGATTCCGCCGGATCTCCTGGGAGGAAGCCCTGGATTTCATCGCCGGGTTCATCCGTCAGACGTCGCCGGAGCGCTTAGGCTTTTACCTCACCAGCCGGGGCCTTCCCAACGAGGCCTATTATGTGGCCCAGAAGGCGGTCCGGGCGATGGGGACCAACTCCATCGATAACGCGGCGCGGGTCTGCCATGCGCCCAGCACCCTGGCCCTCAAGGCGGCCCTCGGCGTGGCCGCCACGACGTGCTCCTATACCGACCTGATCGGGACGGACCTGATCGTCTTCTTCGGCTCCAATGTGGCCAACAACCAGCCGGTGATGATGAAGTATCTCTACTATGCCCGTAAGGCCGGGACACGGGTGGTCCTGGTGAACCCCTATCGCGAGCCGGCGATGGAACGCTACTGGGTTCCCTCCGATCTGGAAAGCGCCCTTTTCGGGACCCGGATCACCGACCGCTTCTTTCAGATCCGGGTGGGGGGCGACATCGCGTTCATCAATGGGGCCATCAAACACATGATCCAGCAGGGATGGGTGGACGAGGCCTTCATCCAGGCGCATACGACAGGCTTTGAGGAGCTGCGGGCTGTGCTGGAAGCGACGCCGTGGGAGGAGCTGGAGGAAGGCGCAGGCCTTCCCCGGGAGGAGATGGAGGCCTTCGCCCGGATGGTGGCCGAAGCGCAGCGGGCCGTCTTCGTGTGGAGCATGGGGATCACCCAGCATCCTTATGGCGAGGACAACGTGCACGCCATCATCAATCTGGCTCTGACCCGGGGCTTCGTCGGACGGGAGGGATGTGGCCTGATGCCCATTCGGGGCCACTCCGGAGTTCAGGGCGGGGCGGAGATGGGAGCCTATGCCACTGTATTCCCGGGCGGCCTCCCGATCAACGAAGAGAACGCCCGCCGCCTTTCCGAGCTCTACGGCTTCGAGGTCCCCCCGAAGCGAGGCCTCACCGCCCCGGAGATGATCGAAGCTGCCCATCGGGGGGAACTGGATCTCCTCTTCAGCGTGGGCGGCAACTTCCATGAAGTGCTGCCGGGGCCGGACTTCGTTCGCGAAGCCCTGGAACGGGTTCCCCTCCGGGTTCATATGGATATTGTGCTCTCGCCGCCTATGTTCTTCGAGCCCGGCGAGGCCGTGATCCTGCTTCCGGCCACTACCCGTTATGAAGGGCCCGGTGGGGTGACCGAAACCACCACGGAGCGCCGGGTGATCTTCAGCCCGGAGATCCCCGGGCCGCGGATCGGAGAGGCCCGGCCCGAATGGTGGGTCTTCGGCGAGATCGCCGCCCGCGTCCGTCCGGACCTCGCGGATCGTGTCCGCTTCCCGAACACCCAGGCGATCCGGGAGGAGATCGCCCGGGTGATCCCCTTCTACGATGGGATCCAGCATCTGCGGAAGAAGGGGGATCAGTTCCAGTATGGCGGGCCTTTGCTCTGCGCGGGCGGACGGTTCCCCACCCCGGATGGGAAGGCCCACTTTAAGGCCGTGCGGCCGCCGCGGGTGGAGATCCCCGAGGGGGCGTTCCGGGTCGCCACCCGGCGGGGAAAGCAGTTCAACAGCATGGTCCACGAGGACATCGATCCCCTCAACGGCCTTCCACGGGATGCCGTGCTGATGCATCCTGCGGACATCGAGCGGCTCGGGCTCCGGCCGGGAGATCCGGTCCGGCTCTGGAACGCCTGGGGCGAATTCCGGGGGCGGGTGTTCCCGGGGGATGTGAAGCCGGGCACCCTGCAGGTGCACTGGCCGGAAGGAAACGCCCTGATCCCACCCAACATTCGATCCCCGCTGGCCGGGATCCCGGCGTATAAGGCGATCATCGCGCATGTGGAAAAGGTGGGGGAGCTCCTGGGCGCCCCTCGCTCGTAGCGGGATGGGGCGCCAGGGCCTCACGCTCCTTTCGGTGGCAGGGGTGAAGGGAAAGGGAATGGGGGAGGGAAATCCCGATGATCCGGGATGGCGCGCTGAAAGGATGGCCGGTAACCGGCTGGCGGCAGGACCGTTCCGAGATCGGTGAGGATGTGGTGATCGTGGAGGAGCCCCTGGAGATCCAGGTGGCGCTTCGAGGCGAGGCCTCGATGGAGATCTTCCCGATCGCCGTTACGATGCGGACCCCCGGGCATGATGAGGACCTGGCCCTGGGGTTCCTCTACACGGAAGCCCTGATCCCCGAGCCCGGCGTCATCGCCCAGGGCCTGTCGCTGGAACGCCCCTCCCCGAACGAAATCCGGGTGATCCTTCCGGAGGCGATGCGCATCGATCGGGAACGGCTGACCCGACATTTCTACATGACCAGCAGCTGCGGGGTATGCGGGAAAGCGGCCATTGAAGCGATCTTCGTTCAGGGGTATCCGCCGCTGCCGGAAGCGGAGCCCGTGATCCCCATCGGGCTCCTCTGCGACCTCCCCCGGCGGCTCCGGGAGGCCCAGGCCCTCTTCCGCCGAACCGGGGGGCTGCATGCGGCGGCGATCTTCGATGCGGAGGGCCGATTGCTCTGGCTGCGGGAAGATGTCGGCCGCCACAACGCCGTGGATAAAGCCATCGGCGCCGCGCTTCGGGAGGGGCGTCTGCCCCTGAGCCGGTCGCTGATGCTGGTGAGCGGCCGGGCGGGCTTCGAGATCGCCCAGAAAGCCCTGCGGGCGGGCATCCCGATCCTGGCCGCCCTGGGGGCGCCCTCCAGCCTCACCCTCGAGCTCGCCCAGGCCACCGGGATGACTGTGGTGGGATTCTTGCAGGGGGACCGGGCCAATGTCTATACGGCCCCATGGCGGGTGAGGATGAGCTCTCTCGCTTCCAGCGACCGCCCATGATCCAGGCGCCCATCCGACGCATCCTGGGAGTTCGCATCCACGACGTCACATTCGGGGAAGCGCTCGACATCGTGGACGCTTTCCTCGCAGGAGGAGGCGCGCATCAGATCTGCACTGTGAACCCGGAGTTCGTGATGCACGCGCTCCGGAACCCGGCGTTCTTCCAGGTGCTGGAACAGGCTGACCTGAACGTCCCGGATGGCATCGGGTTGTTGTGGGCGGGGCGGATCCTGAAGCAGCCGCTGCGGGAACGGGTGCCCGGGGTGGAGCTCATGGAGGCGCTGGCAGCCCGGGCGGCGGAACGGGGCTGGCGGATCTTCCTGCTGGGGGCCGCCGATGGCGTGGCCGATCGCGCGGCGCTAAGGCTCCGCGCCCGATACCCGTCCCTGATCGTCGCCGGAACCTTCGCCGGGTCTCCCCGGCCGGAGGATGCCCCGGAGATCCTGGAACGCCTTCGAGAGGCCCGACCGGATCTTCTGTTCGTGGCGTATGGGGCGCCCCAGCAGGATCTCTGGATCGCCCGTTACCAGCCGGAGCTGCGGATCCCGGTGGCGATGGGGGTGGGAGGGGCCTTCGATTTCATCGCCGGCATCGTTCCCCGCGCCCCCCGCTGGATGCGAGAGCACGGCCTCGAGTGGCTTTACCGGCTGATCCGCCAGCCGTGGCGCTGGCGCCGGATGCTCGCCCTCCCCCACTTCGTCCTCGCCGTCCTGGCCGCCCGCTATGGCAGGGGAGGGACAGGGGCCGGCGCGGGATAGGCCTGAATCGCGAACTCATCCCAGTATCCCCTCATACTCACCGGGCCGTAAGCGAAGATCGCCATCCCGCGGGCGCCCAGCGCCCGCGCCGCCTCTATGCGGTCCCGGATGTCCTGAAAGCAGGCGTAGCCGCCATGGATCCCGGGGAACACATACCGGCCGGAAGCGCTGGCGAGGAAATCCGCCACCAGGGTGCGGAATCGATCCAGCGTCCACACCGTTGTATCCGGACAATTCGCCGAGGGACCGGCGGGATAGATCATGGGCATGATCGCATCCACCCACCCCTCCCGCAGCCACCGCTGGGAATCCTGGTAGTAATCCGAATACCCGGAGGTGAACCCCGGCCACCCCCATCGATTTTGATAAACGCCCCACACGGCCGCCGTTACCCATGCTTGGGGGCGAACGCCCTTCACGGTCGCGTAAACGTCGCGCACCATGGCGTTCACCTGTTCCCGCTGCCACGCTGCCCGCTCCTCCGGGCTGCTGAACGAAGGGGTGAACGGATCATAGGAATAACCCCGGCCCGGATAGCGGATCAGATCCAGGTGCACGCCATCGAGATCATAGCGGCTGGCCAGATCCCGCACCACCCGCACCACCTGATCCCGCACGCCAGGCCATGCGGGCGTGGCCCAGAGATATGTATCGCAGGTCATCATATTCATTGGCGTTCCTGAGGAATCATAAACGCGCCACGCGCTCCATGACCGTCCATTCGTTCGAGAGAAGGTCCAGAACGGGTGGGGGGGGTTCAGGCCATCCGGCGGAGCGCCGACGCCACAGAGCCATGTAGGGTAAACATTGACGTAGGCATGGACCTGCAGACCGCGGGCGTGGGCGGCGTCCAGCAGCACCCGCAGCGGGTCAAACCCGGGGGAAGTTCCCAGCGTGCGCGTGACGGTGCCTGTGAGGCGGGCAGCCCATGGCTCATAACCCGGGGTGTAATAGGCGTCCCCGACGCCCCGAACCTGAAAGAGGAGCACATTGAAGCGGGCGGCGGCGGCCTGCTCGGCGATCGCCACCAGGGTTTCCGGCCGCGCCCACGGGCCATCGGCCCGTGTCCAGTCGAAACGGGTGACCCACAGGGCGCGGAACTCCGACCGCGGGGCGCGGAGGATCAGGGGGAGATATACCCGGTATGGTCCTCCCTGGTTTGTCGGAACTGCCGACGTCGCCGGGCGGGAGGCTTCGGGCGCCCCAGCGGGGATCTGAGGGATATATCCGCTCCACCGATACCAGAGGGCGTTTTCCACATCCGCGGGAGGCAGTGAGCCCATCAAGGGCAGCGAGCCGGAGCCCAGAACCAGGATCCCCATCCCCAGCGCCAGCGCTCTCCATCGGATATTCCACCCGGACACACCCATGGCTTTTCCTCTGTTCTTGAAGGAGGATCTTTGAACTCCTTCCCCGGAGGACCCCTCCCCCATCCCCTCCCTGCACCGCTGCGCGGCGAGGAAGGGGAGGAAGGATCCAGATCGGGTTTTCGAAAAGACGCCCGCGCTCCCCCCTGGTGTGCTCCGAGGGGGGACGGGCTTCCCCTGGAATCGAGAAGGCCATGCATCGGCCGAAGGGCCGCCCGGAGGACATCGATACCGCTATGGTAGACGGGAGACGTCGGATCGCGCAAATCGCTACGAACCGTCCCGGGATAAGCCGGACGGCTTCAGGATCCCCTCGGTGCCCCGAACCTGCCGGCGAGCACGGGAGGGATCGAATCGCGGATGCGCTGAACGGGTTCCTCACCGCAACATCACATCCGTCCACTCCTGAATCCACCGTTCCCGGTTCGCATCAATCCGGGCAGGGTCCAGACGAGCTGGCTCCGGTGGGACCTCAGCGAATTTCTGGAAGAACTCGGGGAGCCGGGCCTTCGGGTGAACCGGGAAGACAAACATCTGGAGCGGGATGTCCTCCTGAA
Source organism: Thermoflexus sp. (assembly GCF_034432235.1). Classification (NCBI taxonomy): domain Bacteria; kingdom Bacillati; phylum Chloroflexota; class Thermoflexia; order Thermoflexales; family Thermoflexaceae; genus Thermoflexus; species Thermoflexus sp. The sequence continues at coordinate 35,734 of NZ_DAOUCJ010000062.1, forward strand.
ACCGCAGGCTGATCATGTAATCCATCCACCGCTCCGCCAGATCCCGGTTCTTCGCCCCCTTCAGGATGCCGGCGAACTCGATCTGGCGGAAGCAAGCATCCTTCCCCAACACGTTCCCCGTGGGCGGCTCCGTGAGCTTCCCCTCGCTGAAATACACCTCTGCCGCCGGGCTGGTGGCGTAGCTCACCACAATCGGGCGGGTCCCCGGGCTTCCTGTAGCGCCGCTGAATTCCTTGTAGTATGCATCCTCCCATCCCTCCGTGATCTTCACATCGTTCGCCTTCAGCGCCCGCCAGAAGTCCAGCCACCGCTCCTCCCCGAAATGGGCAATGGTGGCCAGCATGAACGCCAGACCCGGGGAGGACGTAGCCGGGTTCTCCACCACCAGCAGCCCCCGGTATTCCGGCCGAATGAGATCCTCCAGGGTCTCCGGCGGCTTCAGGCCCTTCTCCCGGAAGTATTTCTTGTCGTAATTCAAACAGACGTCCCCATAGTCGATGGGGATCAACCGATACTCAGGATCCAGGAGGAACGCCCGCGGGATCTCCTCAATGCCCTGGGGCCGGTAAGGCTCGAACAGATCCTCCCGGATCGCCCGGCTGAAGAAGGTGTTGTCCACGCCGAAGAAGACATCGGCCAGGGGCGCCCCTTTGGCCAGGATCGCTTTGTTGAGGGCGGCCCCGGCATCGCCGGCCTTGAGGATCTGCACGCGAACGTTGTAACGCCGCTCGAATTCGCGCAGGACTTCCTCGCTGACACTGAAGCTGTCATGGGTCATCAGCACCAGCTCCCGCGGGCCCGATGGGGTAGCGGTCGCTGTCGCGGGAATCGGGGAAGCCGTCGGGGCCGGCGTCGCCGTCGCCGGAGCGGCGGTCGGCGTTGGCGTGGTGCAGGCCGCCATCAGGGCCGCCAGAACCCATCCCCAGAGCCACCGATATCCCATCCTTACGCCTCCTCGAGCTGGTGAATCGAGCTCCAGGCACCCCACTTCATTCCATGTCCTGCTCAACCAATGGGGGGAGAGGGTGTTTCAAGGCTCGAAAACGAAGGGGTGGTGATCCCCGGCGCGCCAGGCCGCCTCGAAAAACGCAAGCTCGAACCGCAGGGCGGCCTGGTAGAGGGCCTGCTGGGCCTTCTCATCCCCGGGCAATCGATCCAGCAGCGTCTCCAGCCGGCGGGCCAGCGCTTCGAAATCCGCGCTGGAATAGGTCTCCACCCACTCCCGATAAGGGCTGGCGGGGTTGGTCTGCGGCCGGAGGAAAGCCCCCAGATCGGCATACAGGCGCATGCATGGCGTCATCGCCGCCACCAGGTGCCCCACCGGCTCCAGGGCCGCCACCCGTAGCAGGAAATCCGTGTAGGCCTGGGTGGCCGGCGCGGGCTCCGGGCGCAGGTTCGCTCCCCAGCGCGCCGCGTAGCCCTCGTGGAGTCGAAGCTCCTCGAAGACGCCCTGGAGAAGCTCCCGGAAGGCGTCCATCGTCTCCCGATCCGGGGCCTTGGCCAGGCCGAGGGCGTAAGCGCGGGCGAAGGCCTCCAGGAAGAAGGCGTCCTGCTCCACATAGAACACGAAGCGCTCGCGCGGCAGATCCCCCGAAGCAATCCCCTGCACAAAAGGATGCATCCGGCAGCGTGTGATCAGATCCAAGCACGCCGTGTAGAACGCCCGAGCCTTCCCCATCGATCCCCTCCTGCATCCTCCAGGTCAGTCCGGCTCCCCGCGCTCATGGATCACCAGCAGGAGGCCACGGCGAACCCGGATGCGGGCCCGCGGGGCGATCATGCGATTGCTGATCCCCAGGGTGGACCCGAAGGGCAGAACCCCTTCCTGCAACGGATAGAAAAGGCCTTCCAGCGTGACGCCCTCCGCGTCGCCGGTCAACGGGATCAGGGAGACCCGATCGCCGGGCTGGCCTTCGATCCATCCTTCACCCCGGAGGACGAAGGCCTCCCGCCCCCCGCCCACGAAGCGGATATCCCAACCGGCCCAGCGGGGATGGGCCAACAGCAACAGAGAGGCCACGGTCTGATCCAGCCGCGAGCCCCACCCGCCGAACACCCGGATCGCTCCCCTGAGCTGCCGGGCGTATTCCAGGGCCAGCTCCAGGTCTGTGGCGTCCTTGTCCACTGGATGGCGCTCGATCGGCGCTCCGATCTGTTCCAGCCAGGCGAACGTCTCCGAATCCATCGAATCCAGGTCTCCGATCACCCGATGGGGCATCACCCCGATGGCCCGAAGATGCGCGGCGCCGCCGTCCGCCGCCAGGATCCACCGCGCCCGGGAAGCCGCCTGGCGCAACGCCTCTCGATCGACTTCACCCCCCGCCACAATCAGGACGATCTCCGGCTCGCCCATCGGATTCTCCTTGAGGATTATGCGGGGGCCTTCACCGCCTTCTTCCCCGACTCCACCAGCCCCCGCCCGAAGGAGCGCTGCATTTCCCAGAAGGGCAGGCCGCCCGGGGCCTTCCCCAAGCCCCACGGGAGAACGAACATCCGGCCGGCCTTCCCGCATCCATCCGGGGATCCTCAAACGGCGGAAGAAAAGGGGATATCCAGACATGGAAGCCGCTGGGGCCGCGACATGCGAGGGCTGTCCATGTCCCCCTTCCCTCCGCCGGTATGACCCGGATCAGGTTCAAAGGGTCGGCGCCGGGCGTGGAAGAGGAGCCCACCGTGGGAACGGTCAGCCTGCCTCTTCCAGAAGGCGCCCTCTCAGCCTGCTTGCCCGCAGACTCCCCCGGGAAACCATCCGTCCCACAGTTTATATTCGGCCGGAGAGAGCGTCAAAATCCCGGATGGAGGCCATCCCAGGTATATCGTGGATGCACTTCGCCCGGTATCCTGCTGAGGCGGGTTCCTGTCACCGAGACAGACCGATTGCATCTAAAAATTATGGCGGGGCAGCTGCCCCTGGCAGCGCCCACCCCCCGAGAATCCGCGGGTGGATCCAGCGCGAGGGCGACCAGGGTAAGATGAATGTTGAAAAAGCCTTCAGGCGGAGAACCGCGAAGAAGATCCCAGAATCCGTCCGGAGGGGAACCGATGGCCGGAACCACGCGATGGCCCCGGGTGATCATCTTCACCACGCCCAACTGCCCATGGTGCCGCGCGGCCAAGGAATACCTTCGGCAGCGTGGCGTCCCCTTTAAAGAGGTCGACGTCAGCCGGGACGCTGCGGCAGCGCGGGACCTGGTGCGCCGCACCGGACAGATGGGCGTGCCGGTGCTCGACATCGGTGGTAAAATCGTGATCGGTTTCAACCGGCCCCAGATCGACGCCTTGCTGGGGCTGAAGAAGAAGTAACAGGTTTTGCAGGTTACGGTATCGCCTCTGGCGACGGTGCAGCCCAAAAATCTGGAATACAGAGGAGGGGAACCCATGGCGGACGAGCGTTTCCCATGGCAGCCGTTGGGCAGCCGCGTGGTCATCCGCCCGGTGGAGCAGGAGAGCCGAACCCCCAGCGGCCTGATCATCCCCGAAACAGCCAAGGAGAAGCCTCAAATCGGGGTCGTGGTCGCCGTCGGCGACGACGAATCCATTAAGGTTCGCATCGGCGATCGGGTGCTGTTCCCCAAGTATTCGGGGAACGAGGTGAAGGTGAACGGCGTGGAATATCTCATCATCGATGCCAATGATCTCCTGGCCTACGACACCGAAACCCGTGCTTCCCTGCCGGAGGAGAAGCCGGCGAAGAAGGCGCGGCGCAAGGGATAAAGGATCCCCTCTCTCATCGGATCGCATGGCGATCGCGATCGGGCGGTGTATCCTCATGCCGCCCGATCGCGATCATGGGCCGGATTCCCCCCATTTCCCCCTGTTTGCACGCCAAAGACATCCTCTGCCTCCCAAAATCCTCTCCCCGTGGCCCGGAGGACCACCGGGAGAAAGTCCGCCTTCACCCTCTAATCGCCAGCGCCTCGCGCCACAAAGAACGCTGGGGTCTTTCGCAAACGCTCTCCCTCCCAGCTCCAGATTCCGGTCTTTCCTTCCCACTGAAAAGCCGGGCGGGCATGCATCTGCATCACGACCCAGATCAGATCATATCCCAGCGGCGCGTAAGGGCCTGGAGGTGTCCCCAGGGAGAGCTCGCGATAGGCGTCGACCCACTCCGGATCCTCCACCGGCCGGGTCTCCGCCACCACGCGGATCCCGGGATCCGCGGGCAGCACCGCCCGCAGATCCGGATGCAGCAAACCGGGTCCTCCCAACAACAGGCCCCGCCAGCCCTCCTGTCGCCAGCGCCGCGCGGCTTCCCCCGCGTGGACCGCCCGGCCATCGAAAAGGACCGGCTCTTCTCCCCGGGGGGAAGCTTCCTCCCCGCGGGCCTCCCGCACCGTCCACCCCCGTTCGCGGAAAAACGCTGCCAGCTCCGGACCAAACCACTGTTCCTCGTCGTCGCGAACGATCCACAGGATCGATCCGCCCCCCGGCGGAAGGACCTGAAGCAACGCCTCCGCAATCGTTCGCTGATCCGGAGCGGTCGCCAGCGCGCCCTCCGGCACCCGGTCCGCCGGAAGAAGGGGCGCGATGAGAGAGATCCCCGTCGCCCGATAAACCGGCACCGCCGCCCGCGTCGTCTCCGGTCGGAAGTGGCCGATCACTGCAATCAATCCGGGATAGGTCACGATCTGGCGGGCTCGCTCCTGCGCCAGGATCGGATCCCCCTGATCATCCAGAGCAACCAGCATAGCCAGGGGGCCTGCGGGATGAGCAGCGTTCCACATCCGCACCGCCAGACGAGCCCCAAAGATCACATCGTAACCGATGGGTCGATCTCGCCCTTCAAAAGGGGCCACCAGGCCGATATAGACAGTCCGTATCGGCCGACAGGCCAGCAGCCCCAGAACCAGGAGCGGAATCACCCTCCAGAATGGCCTCCGGCCCATCGCTTCTACGCCCAACCAGCGTATAATACATGTCAAGACCTGGGCTATTGAGCTCAGATCCGGGGCCGTGCCGGCCTCCAAACTCCTGCAAGGGAAACCTGTGGCCCGATCTCTGAGCGAGCGCAAGATCATGCCCGAGCGCAACTCATTGGAATGGGAATCTTCCAGGGAACCCCCTATGCCAGAGGCGGAGCGCTGGCATACGGCTCCCCTCGCGGAGGGAGAAACCGGGCTGGAGGAGCCTCCTCCTGCGGCACCCGCTGCGTTGCTGCGCCTTCGAGTTGCTTCCACCGGGCGCGTCATCGAAGTGCGCTCTCATCAGATCTGCGAGATCGGACGCTCAGACCCCAGCCTGGGCCTGGCCCCGGATGTGGATCTTTCGCGAGAGGGCCCCGAAGCCATGTGGGTCTCCCGCCGTCACGCGCGGATCTTTTATCACGACGGCTATTTCTACATCGAAGACCTGGGGAGCACGAACGGAACCTATCTCAACAACAAACGCCTGGTCTCCGGCCTGCCGTATGCGCTTCAGGACGGCGACGAGCTCCGCTTCGGGCGGATCATCGCCCACGTGCATATCGAGTAAGAGGAAGATCTCGGTTTAAAGCCAGGGGGGCCCCCGACGGACAATGGCATCGGTCATACGGGCGACGCGGACGATGGGCTCAACGTCGTGGACGCGAACGATGTCCGCCCCGCGCACGATGCTGACCGCCACCACCGCCGCTGTCCCCTCCAGGCGCTCCTCTGGCGGCAGGTTCAGGGTGTAGCCGATGAACGATTTGCGGGAAGGGCCCACCAGGATCGGAAAGCCCAGCTCCCGCAGCTCCCCCAGCCGATCCACCAGCTCCAGGTTCTGAGCGACGGTCTTGCCGAACCCCAGCCCCGGGTCCAGGATGATGCGATAAGCGGGGATCCCTGCCGCGCGGGCGGCCTCCACCCGCTCCATCAGGTGGGCGCGCACAGCGGCCACGATATCCCCATGCCCCTCCCCTTCATAGCGGGCACCCAGGCGAGGATCCCGCACCACAGCCTCCCGCCGGCTTCGGTTGTCCATCAGAATAATGGGAACGCCCAGCTCAGCGGCCGCATCCGCCATCTCGGGATCCGCCCTCATCGCCCACACATCGTTGATCAGGTCCGCGCCGGCCGCGACCGCCGCCCGCGCCACACAGGCCTTGTAAGTGTCCACCGAGATGGGGCCCAGGCCTTCTGCCACCAGCCGCTCGATGACCGGGAGCACGCGGCGCATTTCCTCCTCCGCCGATACCGGCTCCGAACCCGGCCGGGTGCTCTCCCCCCCGACATCCAGCAGATGCGCGCCGGCCGCTTTGAACCGTCGGGCCTGCTCCAGGGCGGCCTCCACCCAGTCCGGGCCTTTCAACAGGCCATCCCCGGAGAAAGAATCCGGCGTGATGTTCAGAATGCCCATCACTAGGGTCTCCCTTCCCCAATACAGGAAGCCCCGGCCGGCCCGCATCGGTGCCCGGGCCCAGCGCCGGATCCCCGTGCCGGGCGGCTCCGCCGCCAGCGCCGCCGCCGTCCGCCCCAGTCGGGGATGCACCCACTCCGGAGCGATCTCCGCCAGGGGGATCAGGACGAAGGCTCGCTCCGCCATCCGGGGATGGGGAAGGGTGAGGGTTTCGTCCTCCAGGCACAGATCATCGTAGAAGAGCAAATCCAGATCGATCGGACGGGGCCCCCAGCGGGGGCCGGGGCGTCGCCCCATGGCCGCCTCGATGCCCTTGCATGCTGTTAGGAGCTGATGCGGGGAGAGATCCGTCGTGCCGATGCAAACGGCGTTCAGAAACATGGGCTGATCCACATAGCCCACCGGCTCGGTCTCATAAAACGAGGAGACGGCTTCGATCTCCACCCATTCCAGGAGGCGCTGAAGGGCCTCCCGCAGCGCGGCATCCCGATCCCCCATGTTGCTCCCCAGGGCAACGCCCACCCGGTGCTTAAGGCGTCGCAACGGCGGCATCGATCACCTCCCGGTAAACCGCGCACTGACCAAAGGACTCTTCCACTTCGACCTCCAGGGCATGCAGGCGCAGATTCGATGGGAGACGCGCCCGCAGCTGAGCGGCCAGATAACGGGCCAGCCACTCGGCCGATGTGTTGGGGATCGGCAGGATCCGCACATCCTCCGCGGGGAAGAGATAGCGTTTGGAATCGATCTCCGCCTCCACCTGTTCTTCCCGGATCGTCAGACGAAGGCGAGGATGCTCCGCCGGAAGCAGCACCCGGTGATCCAGCTCGTCCACCAGCGCCTTCACCAGGCGCTTCAGGGCCACGAAATCCATCACGATGTCCTCCTGCAGCGGGCCCTCCAGAGACACTGCCACCCGGTAGTTATGACCGTGAAGCGGCTCGCTCCCATGGGGGAAGATCATAAAGTGCCCGGCGCAGAACACCAGATGATCCTGGGAAACCCGCACCCGATCCATCGCCGTCCTCCTTTTCGTCCCCTAAGGAGTGCTCCCCTCCATCACCTCCGCCGTGCGCTGCGCGCAGGCGATCCAGGTAAAGGCCGCCGCGCGCCGGATCCCTCGCTCGCGCAACGTCCGCCCCAGGGCCGTATCCACCAGCACGGCGATCAGCGCCCCGGCCATCCCCCGGGCATCCTCCGGGGGGATCAGATAAGCGGCATCCCCCGCCAGCTCCATCAGCGCCGGGATCTCCGAGGCGACCACCGGGACCCCGCAGGCCATGGCCTCCAGCACCGGGAGGCCGAATCCCTCATAGCGGGAAGGATACAAGAAGGCGGAGGCTCCTCGATAGAGCGCTGGCTTGTCCTCCTCCGCCACCGGCCCAATGGTTCGCACCACATGCTCCAGCCCCCATGCCCGGGCCAGCGGTCGGGGATCCACGAACAGACGGCTCGAACCCTCCGGCAGGCGCCCGGCGATGACCAGGGGGAAGTTCTCCCCGATGGCATCCTGGGCCCAGGTGTACACCGCGAGGAGCGTCTCGATGTTCTTCCGCCGATCGAAGCCCCCCAGGTAGAGCACATACGCTGGGGGCAGATCGTATCGGTTCCGCACCCGCGCATCCTCCACCGGATCCGGACGGGGGGTGAACCGCTCGGACACGCCCAGGGGGACGGCGGTGACCCGCTCCGGCGGCAGCCGCAGACGTTGAAGGAGATCCTGTCGGGAGGCTTCGGAGTCTGTGAGGAGGTGCGCGGCGCCCGGCGTGGCCGCCGTCACCAGGGCGGTATACAGCCGGGCGGCCAGGGTCGCCCGATACTCCGGAAACCGGAGGGGGATGAGATCGTGCACGGTGACGATCACCGGCGCAGGGGCGCGGAGCGGCGGCGCCCAGTAAGGGACGAACAGCCGATCCGCCCGCCAGCGGGCGGCCGCGCCCGGCAGGCCGATCTGCTCAAACCAGAGTTTCTGAAAATCCGGCGGAAGCCGGGGCAGCCGGACCCGGACCGGCTCCACGCCCTCCGGCAACGGGCCCGCCCAGCCCTCCGGGAGGGCCACGCCGATCGTCCAGCCCGGCCGCACCCGGGGGAGATGCCGGAGGATCTCTCCGACATACTGGCCGGTGCCCGTCGCGGGATGTTGTAGGAACCAGCCGCTGACCAGGATTCGCATGGGCGCTGGACCTACGCCGGGATGGGAATCAGATCCAGGAACCAGAAGCCATCCCGAAAGACCGCTTCTCCCCGCACGAAAGGGACAGGAGAGCGAAACCCTGGCCCATCATACACAAAGGTGTGGAACTCCCCGTTCTCCCCTGCCGGATCCACATCCGCTGGCAGATCAGCCAGGAAGGCGAGATCGAGGGTTCGCCCCAGGAACCCTGGGCCCAGGCGGTTCCCATCGATGCACACCGTCACCGCCCGAAAACCCAGGGCGATAAACCGCTGAACCAGATCCCGGGTGGGCTCACCCCAGAGGGGGAACAGCACGTCCACCCCCAGGGGGAGCAAATGGCGCAGCCGATAGGCCCGGATCTCCTCCAGGAACAGATCCCCGAAGGCGAACCGGCGGATCCCCTGCTGCATCAGGCGCCGGGTGGCCTCCCCCATCCGCTGTTCGTAGACCTCATTCGGACAGGGATGCGGGAGCCAGACCTCATAAACCGGAAGGCCGAGGGCCGCGGCCTGGGCGTGGATCAGGGAGCGGCGCACGCCGTGCATCGTCACCCGATCGAAAGCCTCGTTCAGGGTGACCAGCAATAGCCCCACCGCCTCCCCCCGTCGCCGCAACGCGTGCAGCGCCATCATGCTGTCTTTGCCACCGCTCCAGGCCAGCGCGATCATGGGCCCAACCTCCTCGATCCGATCATCCACGGATCGCTATGGCGGGCGACAGGCTCGGGGCAGGAAGGGGAAAAGCGCCCCGGGGAGAACCTCTACCGCCTCGCTTTCTGACGATTACCCCAGAAAGAGTTCTGACGCAAAATCATCCGGCTCGCCCCCGAGCTGGGCGCCGGACAGACGGGCAGGATCCGGGGAAACGGCGGAGGTCCTGTTCCATGTCCATGGGAACAGGAAATCCCCGGGGCTGAATCCTTGCGCCCGATTGATGTAAAATCCTCAGAGGTGAATCCCGCCGCAGAGAGCGTTTCCAGCTCATCCAACCCGGGATCATGGAGGCGCATCGATGGGAAACCTGGAAGGCCGCGTGGCCGTAGTCACTGGATCCTCCCGGGGGCTGGGACGGGCGATCGCCCTGGAGCTGGCCCGACGGGGCGCCCGGGTCGTGGTGAACTATCGTCAGAACGAGGCGGCCGCCCAAGAGGTGGTGGAAGCCATCCGATCCGCTGGTGGGGAAGCCATCGCCGTGCAGGCCGACGTCAGCCGCTACGAAGAGGCTGAGCGGTTGATCCGTGCCGCCTTAGAGGCGTTCGGGCGGGTGGACATCCTGGTCAACAACGCAGGGGCCACCCGGGATAACCTGCTGGCGATGATGAAGGAGGAGGACTGGGACTTCATCCTGACCACCAACCTGAAGAGCGCCTTCAACTGCACGAAGGCCGCCCTGCGGCCGATGATGCGCCAGCGCTACGGCCGGATCATCAACATCACCTCGATCGCCGGCCTGGTGGGCAACGCCGGCCAGACCAATTACGCGGCCGCCAAGGCCGGCCTGATCGGTTTCACCAAATCCCTGGCCAAAGAGGTCGGTTCCCGGAATATCACAGTCAACGCCGTGGCCCCCGGCCTCATCCCGACGGATCTCACCGAGCCGTTACCCCAGGAGTTCAAGGAGGCCGCCCTGCGGATGACCCCGCTGGGACGGCTGGGGACCCCGGAGGATGTGGCCTACGCCGTGGCGTTCCTGGCCTCCGATGAGGCCGCCTTCATCACCGGCCATGTCCTCACGGTCGATGGGGGGATGACCTGTGTGTAGGGGCATCCCCACCCGGAGAATGAGGTCAGCTCCCTGAGCCCGGTCTTCGGGAGGGATCACCCCGGAATGGAGGTCCAGGTGTCTGGGACGCTGGAGGAAATCCATGAAACGATCCCGGGGCGCATCATCATCGCCCCCCAGGTCCTGCGGGACATCGTCCATCAAACGATCGCGCAGATCCCGGGCATCGCCCGTCTCGCGCAGGCGCGGGTGGGACCCTGGTCGCTTTCTGAGGGCGTGCGTGTGACGATGGTGGAGGATCGGGTGCGCATCGACCTGGCCCTGGTCATGCGCCCTGATGTTCCCTTCCGGGAAGCCGCCCGACAGGTCCAGGAGGAGGTCGCCCGCGCGATCCGCGATCTGACCGGCCTGGAGGTGGCGGCCGTGAACGTCCTGATCACCGATGTGGAGGTGGAGGAGCGTGGCCCGTCGCCGGCCTCCGGATCGAGCGGACGAGCCTGAGGAGAGCCGCCGGGCGCGGGAAGGGATCCCCCTGATGCGGCGGGCCCGCATGGTGGCATTGCAGGCGCTGTATGAGATCGATGCCGCCGGCCACCCGCCCGGCGAGGTCCTGTCCGCCCGATTTCAGGCGGAGCCGCTCCCGGCCGAGGCCCGGGCCTTCGTCCAGGAGCTGGTCACCGGGGTCCTGGCCCATCGGGGGGAAATCGACCGCCTGATCCAGCGCTACGCGCCGGCATGGCCGGTGACCCAGATGGCCATCATCGACCGCAACATCCTCCGCATGGCGATTTTCGAGTTCGTCATCGCCCGCCGCACCAGCCCGGCCATCGCCATTAATGAGGCCGTTGAGCTGGGGAAGCTCTTCGGCTCCGATAGCACCCCCCGCTTTGTCAATGGGGTGCTCGGAAGCATCGCGGAAGAAATGGAGGGCGAACCGGAGGGCCCGACCTCATGAGCATCTGTCCCGATCCCCTTCTCCAGGGCACGAGGAGGGGAAAGGGGGAGGATCCCGGACTATGGATAGCCTGTTCGGCATTGGCCCGATGGAACTGGCGTTCATCTTCCTGCTGGCCTTCATCCTGCTGGGGCCGCGGGATCTGCCCCGCATGGCCTATCAGCTGGGCCGATGGATCCGCCAGGCTCAACTTCTCTACGAAGAAGTGCGGCGGGAATGGGAAGCCGAGGTCCAAGAAATCAGCCGGGAGATGGAGCGAACGGCCTCCGATCAATTGGAAATCCCCCTCCCCCCGGAGGCCGCCACCTATCAACTCCCATCTTCGAGCGGGACTGCGGATGCGAATCCCTCGCCGACCGATCGTCCGGAAGACCGGTAAGACGCGCGCCCAGGACCAGCCCCGTCCGCTGCTGGAGCATCTGGAAGAGCTGCGCCAGCGGCTGCTCCGCAGCCTGATCGCCCTGGGGGTGGGAACGGGGATCGGATTGCTGGTGGCCGATCGGGCCATCGACTTCCTGGCCGCCCCGGTCGGGGGGCGCGCCGGCCTGATCTCCATCGACGTGACCGAAAGCATCGCCGCCTACATGCGGGTATCCCTGCTCGTCGGGTTCGCCCTGGCCTTCCCCTACATCACGTATCAGATCCTGGCGTTCATTTACGTCGGGCTGCTTCCCCACGAGCGTCGGATCGTCCTCCTGCTGGTGCCGCTGGCCACCCTGCTTTTCCTCGGAGGCGCCGCCTTCACCTACTTCGTGATGATGCCGGTCGCCATCCCCTTCCTCACCACCTTCGCCGGCATCCGAACCCAGCCCCGGCCTTCCACGTATCTCACCTTCGTGGTCTCCCTCATGTTCTGGCTGGGCCTCAGCTTCGAGATGCCCCTGGCTTTCTTCGCCCTGGCGAAGGCCCGGCTGATCACCGCCCGTCAATTGCTGAGGGCGTGGCGGATCGCCGTGCTGGCGATCGCCATCCTGGCCGCCGCCATCACGCCCACCGTGGACCCGGTGAACATGTCCATCGTGATGATCCCCCTGATCGGGCTTTATCTGCTCAGCGTGCTGCTCGCCGCCCTGGCCTGAGTAGGGGCACAGCAGTGCTGTGCCCCCAGCCCAGCGGTGCTGTGCCCTCAGCCCAGCGGGATTTCCAGGGTGCGCTGTCAACGAAGCATGACCAACCCTTCTGCGGAGGAATATGCATCATGGCGGAGCGTATCCGGGTGATCATCATGGGCGCCGCAGGGCGAGATTTCCATAACTTCAACATCTTCTTCCGGGACAACCCTGCTTACGAGGTGGTGGCCTTCACGGCCGCCCAGATCCCCAACATCGAGGGACGACGGTATCCCCCTGAGCTGGCCGGCCCCCTTTACCCGGATGGCATCCCCATCTACCCCGAGGAGGAGCTCCCCGAGCTGATCCGCCGCTTTCAGGCGGATCGGGTGGTGTTCGCCTACAGCGACGTGAGCCACGAATATGTGATGCACCGGGCCAGCATCGCCCACGCCGCGGGGGCCGATTTCTGGCTGATGGGCCCCCGGGCCACCCAGCTGAAATCCCGCCGGCCGGTGGTCTCCATCGGCGCGGTGCGCACCGGCAGCGGCAAGAGCCCCACCACCCGCCGGGTGGCCCGCCTCCTGCGGGAGCTCGGCTGGCACCCGGTGATCGTCCGTCATCCGATGCCCTACGGCGATCTGCGCAAACAGGTCGTGCAGCGGTTCGCCTCGTTTGAGGATCTCGATCGCTATGAATGCACCATCGAGGAGCGGGAGGAATACGAGCCCCATCTGGCCAACGGCTTCACCGTCTACGCCGGGGTGGATTACGAGCGGATCCTGCATGCGGCGGAGGAAGAGGGGGACCTCATCCTCTGGGACGGGGGGAACAACGACTTTCCCTTCTTCGTCTCCGACCTTCACATCGTGGTCGTCGATCCCCATCGGCCGGGCCACGAGCTGCGCTATCATCCCGGCGAGGCCAACCTGCGCATGGCCGACGTCGTGGTGATCAACAAAATCGACACCGCCGCCCCGGAGGCGATCCTCCAGGTCCGGGAGAACGTCCTCCAGGTCAATCCCCGGGCCGTGTTGATTGAGGCCGCTATGCCCATCTTCGTGGAAGATCCAAACGCCATCCGCGGCCGGAGGGTCCTGGTCGTGGAAGATGGCCCAACTCTCACGCACGGGGAGATGGCATATGGGGCCGGGGTGGTCGCCGCCCGGCGCTTCGGGGCAGCGGAGATCCTGGATCCGCGACCCTATGCGGTGGGCAGCATCCGGGAGACCTATCAGCGCTATCCCCAGACCGGCCCGGTGCTCCCGGCGATGGGCTACGGGGCGGAGCAAATCCGGGAGCTGGAAGAAACCATCAACCGGGCCCCCTGCGATCTGGTGCTGACGGCCACCCCAGTGGACCTCACCCGGATCCTCCGGGTGCGCCATCCCGTGGTGCGGGTGCGCTACGAGATCCAGGAGATCGGCCGCCCGACCCTGATGGAGGTCCTCGAGACGCGCCTGGGGCGCGGCCCACAGCTGCCCCAGCCCCCTGCCCCGCGCGGGGATCGCTGATCCCCACCCACCGATCGGGGGGCGACTTCGAAGTCGCCCCCCGATCGAACAGCGCCCCATCCCTTCCCACGAATAGGCCATCGTCCCCAACCTCAAGGCCCCTTCCCGGGTATTTCTTTATGGAAGCGGAATCCGGATCCGATCCTCCCGGCCTATCCCTTGATCCGAATGTGTGAGAATCCTAAAATAGGACCGGGTGGAGGGAACGCTATGGCGATCGGCGTGGTGAGCGGATGCCCCCTCCGGGCCCTCGGCCTCCAGGCCCTGGCCGAAGCGGAGGGCTTCCCCCTGGCCTGGATCGCCCCCACCGCGGCGGAGGCCCTTTGCCGCG